>JAITGH010000012.1 GCA_031280855.1 Oscillospiraceae bacterium
CCGCTCCTCGCTGAACCGCTTCAAAATCGCCTCGTGAGAGTTCGCGGCGTTAACCGTATCCGCGTCCATGCGGATCATCGCCACACCGGGGAACAGCTCGCGGAACTCGTCCTCTACCTTTTGAATACCCGTTCCGATGAACTTGAGGATCCCGCCGCACGTCGGACACCGATTCGGCAACAGTTGCGAGTATCCGCAGTAGTGGCACATTAGCCGCCCATTCGCCGAGTGATACGTCAAACTCACACTGCAATCCGGGCACGCGAACGTCGTCCCGCATTCCGGACACGCCACCACCGAGTGCGCTCCACGCCGATTGATGAACAGTATCGTCTGCTCTCCCTGCTCCAAATTCCGTCTAATCTCACCCTGTAACATTCGCGAGATCGAGCCGCCGTACCCGTCCTTCAACTCACGCCGCATATCCGCCACCATAACCTCCGGCAACGGCCGAGTATTGAACCGAGCGGACATCACCGCAAGCTTATACCGTCCGGTCTTCGCCGCGTACATCGACTCCACCGACGGAGTCGCGCTCCCCAACAGCAACATCGCCTTCGACTGTACACAGCGGTACTTCGCAACCTCAACTGCATTGTAGCGCGGCGCATTCTCCGACTGGTACGATTGCTCCTGCTCCTCGTCCACGATCACGATCCCAAGCTCATGCACGGGCGCGAAGATCGCGGAGCGCGTCCCCACCGCGACTCGCGCCTCGCCCGACCGCAGTCGCCGCCACTCGTCGTACCGCTCCCCAATAGTCAGCGAGCTATGCAGTACCGCGACCCCCTCACCAAAGTGCAACGTGAACAGCGCGGTCAATTGAGGCGTAAGCGCGATCTCCGGCACCAGCACGATCGCGCCCCTCCCTCGCCTTATCGCTTCCGCGATCAGCTTTATGTACACGGACGTCTTCCCGCTGCCCGTTACCCCGTACAGCAGCGCGGCCTCCGGCGAGCCGCTGCAAAGCAACGGCTCAAGCTCCTCGTACGCCTTTCGCTGACCTCCCGAAAGCTCCGTCACCATCGGCGCGGCCAGCTCCGAGACTTTCGGACGCCGCAGTACCTCGCGCTGCTCAAACCGCACTGCTCCCCGCTCACCCAGCGCGTTGACCACGGCGGGTCGCACCCCCGTGTAGTAGCACAGCTCCTCCACCGACGCTTCTCCCGACTCCGCCAAGAATCGCAGTACCGCAAGCTGTTGCTCCGAGCGTGAGCGGTACGCAATCGCCTCCTCCGATCGGATCGCCAATACCGCAATCTTGACGGTTTTTCCCCTCGCACGCTGCTCATACCGCCCAACGGAACCCTTGAACCACAGCCCCGTCGGCAACATCGCCCGAACCGCGTCATAGTATGTGCAGTAGAATCGCGCACGCACGAACTTGACAAGTTGCACACCCTCCGCTGACAGCACAGGCTCTTCGTCCAACGGCTCCGCTATCGATTTCAGCCGCGCATACTCGCTCCGCTCCGCGATCTCAAGCACTATGCCCTCCGATTGCTTATCGCCGCGCCCAAACGGTATGATGACTCGTACGCCTACGCGTACCCGCCCCGCTATCGCCTCGGGTACCTTGTAGTCGTACAGGCGGTCTATCGAGTACGGCAATCCGGAGACCGCAATCTTCGCTATCATGTCGCGTAATTACGCACCTGCATCAGAATATTTCCACCCCGGCTTCCACTTTGACACTGTACCTGTTGGTCGCGATCTCCTCGATCGCCATCGTTACCGCCTTCTTGTCAAGCGGCAGTCTCGCCTCCTGCGCCTCGTCGGAGATCTGGCGCGAACGGTGAGCGATCGCGTTAACAAGCAAATAGCGGCTTCCGATCTTGCTAAGCAACGTCTGCATTGGTGGGTAAATCATTGCAATTCCTCCCGATTTAGTATGTTTTCGAACTCGGCAACCGCCGCGTCAGGGTTACCGAAGATATTGGTCACCTTATACTTATACATTCCAAGCAGTGACAACTCCTGCATATTCTTCCGCATACGCGAATAAATTTGCGGCTCGGTCTCCGTACCGCGACTTCGAAGCTGACGTTCCAACGTGGCGTCGGACTCCGGCATGACGAAGATCCCAACGGCCTCGGGCATTAGCCGGAAAACGTTACCCGCGCCCGTCGTCTCTATATCCAAGATTACGCTATAGCCCGCCGCAAGCTTATCCGTGATCGGCCGCACCGGAGTCCCGTACCAGTTGTCAAGATGTTGCGAGCACTCCAGAAACTCCCCGTTCGCCCGCATTCGCTCGAACTCGTCCGCACTAACAAACCGATAGTCGACCCCGTCGACCTCGCCCGCTCGCGGGACTCGCGTCGTCGCGGATACCGAGAAATAGACGTTCGCCCGACGCTCCAGAATCGACCTGACGATCGTATTCTTCCCGCCGCCTGATGGCCCCGATACTACGTACAGTTTACCCAATTCCGTTCCCCTTTATCGTAATGTTCCCCAAATCATTCCAAATTTTGGCATTGCTCCCGTATCTTCTCCAGAATCGCCTTCATCTCCAGCGTATCACGTGTTATCTCAAGGTCAACGCACTTCGACCCAATCGTATTCACCTCGCGGTTTAGCTCTTGAATCAGGAAATCGAGCTTACGCCCGACCCCATCGACCGCAAGCAGCAACCGCCGCGCCTGACCGATATGGCTGGACAGCCGCGTCAGCTCCTCATCTACGTCGACCTTATCCGCGAAGATCGCCGCCTCCGTCAGCAGCCGCGATTCGTCAATCCCCGCACCGCCCGCTGTCTCCACGAACTCCGCCATTCGACCAATCAGCCGCTCGCGGTACTCGCGCACGCTATCCGGCGACCGCGCCTTGACCCTCGCGGCGAGTGCCTCCAACTCCGCAAGCTTGTCCTCGATGTCGCCGCTAAGCTTCTCACCCTCTGTTATGCGCATCGCGTTGAAGCTTCCAAGCGCGGCGTTGACGGACTCAAGCAACGATTTCAGCAACCCGTCGCGGTCAGGCTCCGTGCGCGTAGTTACGAAGATATCCGGCATTCGCGACAGCGCGGCCGTCCCAAAGTCATTCGGGATCTGGAACTCTTGCGAGACCCTGCGGAACGCGTCAATATACGCTTCCGCAAGCTCCATGTTCGCCTCAACCGTCGTCTCACCCGCCCCGCGAGAGTCTACGTTGACGTTAAGCTCAACCTTGCCCCGCAATACCGCCGCCTGTATCGCCTTCTTAATCGAGTCCTCCGCAAAGTTGCAAAACCTCGGCGCTCGAACGCTGCTTTCAAGATAGCGGGAGTTCACCCCTCGAATCTCTACGGTGAACAGTACGCGCTCAAACGCGCCGCCTGCGCTCCCATACCCTGTCATACTTCTTGGCATAGTGAATCTCCGGTCATCTAAAATTTGGTATTGTCAGAAATTTGTTGTAGTACGAGGATAACGACCGCCGCCGTATCGTTTTTCACTGCTCCACCGTTGCATAAGTGTGGCAGACGAAGCAGTGCACAAATTTATGACATTACCCTAAGATTTGCCGCGCCCGGCTTGACTGCGCCGACGCGAGAACTCCGCAAGTACCAGCCCAACGGCATGGTCATAAACCAGGTAAACCGCGACGGCGACAACCGCAACCAACGCGTACACCGCAAACTCGGGAACGTTCGCAAACTCACGCATTCTCATCATCACGGTTTCCATCGTCGCCGTAAGCAACTCCCGAAACAGCAACGTCGCCGCGATACCGTATCCCGCGATCGCCATCGCCATCACCGCGACCTTCGCAACCGTCAGCCTCAACCGCCCGCGCACCTTGCGCTCCACCGCGATCTTCACAATCGGGTACCACCCTACGCAAACCGCGTAGAACGCCGTCACCCCGATGTCCGGGTTCACGAAAAAACTCAACGCCGCTACGGCAACGTATTGCATTATCCCCCACGAGTACCCGCACTCCAGCACCACGATCCCCGTGATAATCCCAACCAGCGCAACGAGCGCGAGACTCCCCGTCGGCACCAGCCCCGCCGCCCATATCAGCACCACCGATCCCGACGTCAGCACCGCCGAAAGCGCAAGTTTGCGCGTATTGCTCATCCCCGCCTCCACGTCAGCAACAGCTGATCAAATCGCCGCCCATGCACTCGCAACAGCAGTCCGCGATCGCAAGCTTAGCGCAGCAGTCGCAATAGTCCGGCTCTCGCGGCGGCCCCGAGTTATAGCGCCCGTATTGCGGAGGACGGTAGTACTCCTGACGCGGCTGGTTCGGCTGATGGTTCGACTGTCGGTACTGATTGTCGCTACTGTTCGGCGGAGGCGGTTCTTTACCGGCGCGTATGTTCTGGATCCGGTCATAAGCCGCGTTGATCTCTTTCATCTTCGTTTCAGCAAGATCGGCGAGTGGGTTATCACCATAGTTATCCGGGTGATACTTCCGTACAAGCTCGCGGTACACGCGCTTAATCTCCTCATCGCTCGCATTCGGCGAAACCCCAAGCACTGCATATGGATCGGTCATTACTTCGCTCCAGTCATTCTTTTTGATAATACCTTATCAATCGTGCTATGAATCCCAAGGTAGAAGATGTTCTCAAGGATCGGGCGGAACGCGTTAGGCTCCAGCAACTCAAAATCCGCCGCCGCCGCTCTAGCCGCCCGTTCCAGAGTCTCCCGAATCGCGGGAAGCTCCGCCGAGCCAACCAGCGGGTTGAACCCGCCGCGCTTCACATCGCGCTCCATATCGTCGTACGCGTCCAGCAAATAGATGATCTGCCCGATGTTCTGCAACAGTGCGCACACGATCCGGCGATTGCGCGGCTCGCCGCAGTACTCGCCCATCGCCGACAAGATCGCCGCGAACTTCATCGCGCACTCCGAAGCGCACTCACCTCTATTATGCTCCATTTCCGCGAGTTCGTCAAGTCTTTTTTTCGCCGTATTCGCAAACTTTTCGTGAACGGCTTCGCACTTCCGATACTTCGACCCCAAAATCGCAAGCGCCGGAGCCGCCACGAACACCTTACGCGCCAACGCGTCGTCCTCAAGCGAGTCGCGAAGCTTGTGGTACGCCATAATCACCGACAGATCCGCCGCAAGCTCCACCGCGCCCTCCGCAAAGCAATGCGGCTTCTTCCGCAAATCCGCAGGGCAACGCAATGCCTCAAATCGCGGGCTCTCCCCGGGCTTCGCCATCAGCATCGTCAAAAACGTCAGGTCATAGTTAACCGCGAACCGCGCCGCAAACCCGCTTCGAGTCTTCAGCGTCGAGCACAACGCGCAGTACACACCCTTGTACGTCTCCCACTCCCGAATCCGCAAATCGGGCTTATACGGCCGTATGTATCCGTACATTACACCGGCTCAACAAACGCGACTATCTCCGCCTTGAACAAGCCACGAGCCTTCACGCAAACCGCGTCGCCAACCCTCGCCCCAACCAAGTTCCGCGCCTTCAACACTATCGCTCGCCCCGATCCGCACATATGCGACATCGCGCACACCCCGCACTCCTCACCGCGCCGCACCGTTACCTCCGCTATCCCATCCTCAAGCACGCGCACTACGTCCGCCCTCTGCATCATTGCCTCTCCTCCCCCAATTTCCGACATTACCAATTCCCGACATTGCCGCTACTCGTCCACTATCTCGATGCTTACCCGGCTATAGTTCCTAATCACGCCAACGGAGTTCGAACCCGCGATCGAGATCGTGATGTTCTCCGGATCCAGCTCATGCATTCCCGTCGTATGCGCAATGTCAGAGATATCGCACACCACCGTTATGTTCTCACTGCGAATACTCTCGACTTCGTCTGCGGGGCCACGTATCGTCACAAGCAGAGTGTTCGTGATGAACTTGACGGAGTAGCCCGGCGCGGTATTCTCCGCACGGAAGTTCGTCACGACTCGCGGCGACGACATCAGCCCGATGATCGTTACCGTAACCTCCGCAGAGTGCTCACCCGAAAGATTATCCATGCCGTCCGGAATCCGTATCGGCACCGTGCGCGTCACCTTGCCGTTAACGGTCGAAAGATCGATCGTGTCAAGCGGCGCGAGAGTGTTAAGCTCCGCAAGCTCCGCCGCGTCGCCCTTCAACAGCACCGTCGACGGCTTAATCTCGAACGAGGCGTTGTTGATGCTCGCACCCCCGCCCGGTACCAGGTTGATCGTCAGCGCGACTTCCTTCTGCATCTTGATGGGAAGCTCTACCATTACGCTGTCCACGTCTAGCTTGATGTTGTCCGTGCTCGCGGGATCGCCGTTCGACTTGCGAAGCTCCGGCTCGACCGTCGCCGCGATTGACTCCATCACATTGTCCTGCACCACGGTGACCCACGCGTGGTCGATCTCCGCAACTTGAGCACTCGGCCCCCGTATCGTCAGCGACGCCGGAGTAAACTTCATCGTCTCCTTTATATACCCGTCGCCGACGGAACCCTCAAGTGAGCCGCGCACCGCGATCTGCTTCTTAACGATACTCTCAACTTGCACGACGGCGATCTCCGGCACGCGCTCCGTCACCGTTATATCGGCCGCCTCTTCCGGCAGTACGATGTCGATCACGCAATACTGCGTGCCGGAACCGTTGATCTTGTTCAGATCGACCACCGCGTCGATCATCGTGCGGTTGATGTGGCTGACCTGATTGCGCTTCCCGCGAATCTTCAGGTTCACCGTCGACGTATCCGTATTCGCAACCATCAGGTTTCGTGCGTCAAGCTGGCTGTCGTCGACTTCGTACCGCAACGGGATACTAAGCAGCTCGATTGTGATGTCCTCGTTCTGCCCGTTAACGATGTATAACCAGACGATGAACGCGATCACTACGGAGGTCACCATCAGGAACACCTTATTCGACACAAGCTTTGAGGCCGCCGCGCGTAATCGATTCATCAAACTTCCTCCTTATCGGTCGTCTTCTTCGCCGCGCTTCGAATCTTGGAGATGACGGTGTTCGAGGCAACGTCGTCCGCGATCAGCTCGGAGCGCAGCAGCGATTGCAAGATATCGGGCGCGAGCCTACGCTTCAGCATACCGCCCGTCGCGACGCTTATCGCGCCGGTCTCCTCCGAGACGACGACGACGACCGCGTCGGTAAGCTCGCTGATCCCGATCGCGGCGCGGTGCCGCGTCCCGAGATTACGGTCGATGTTCGGGTTCTGCGAAAGCGGCAGCATACACGCGGCGGCGGAGATCCGCCCGTTGCGGATTATCGCCGCACCGTCATGTAACGGAGTCTTCGGGTAGAATATGTTCTTGATCAGCTCCTTATTTACGCTCGCGTCAAGTTCGGAGCCGCTCTTCACGATGTCGTCCAGCTTCATTTTGCGCTCGAAGACGATCAGCGCGCCTGTGGAGGATTTGGAGAACTCTGCGGCGGCGGCGGTGATTGCGTCGATGATCGCGTCGTACTCCTTCGCGCCGACTTTGCGAGCGGTGGAGAACACTTGCGACAGGTCGCTGCTGCCAAGCCGCTCTAAAAAGTGGCGGAACTCCGGCTGGAACAGCACGATAATCGCGAGGATCCCGATCTTGAACGTCTCTCCGATCAGCACGTTCACCACGGTCATACGAAGCGACGCCGCAAGCCACATCAGCCCGAGCAACAGCAGCACTCCGCGCATAACTCGCCCGGAACCCGTGCGGGAGAAGTAACTGACCATCTTGTAGATGAAGAACGCGACGACCGCGATATCAAGCACGTCGGCGGGGCCGATCGTGCGGGCATAGTCCCAGACGAATCCGGCGATCTCCGGCAACCAGTCCACGCTTGCACCTCCTTGCATACTTTGTCTCAGTTTATTATACACCAAAGCGGCGGGAAACGCAAGCGTTATTTGCGGCAAAACGCGCAAGTGGCAAAACGCGCAAGTTATGGTAACAAAGATTACAAATCGAGCATAAGTGTCCGTTATCTCATACATAATTTTGGAAAAGTGTTTGACAAGTATTCCCGAATATGGTATACTAAGCCGAAACGTAAATTTCAGATCGGAGATTACAGCAATGCGTAAATCAGCACCAGCATCATACGGGAGGAGAGTAATATTGCGGCGGCTTATTACCATTTTTCATATTTTCGCGATCACCGCCGCGATATTCGCCTCACCTCTGCGTGCAAGCGCAGTTAAAATGGGAGACACCAAGTCCGTACCGTCATTGTTTTGGAAAGTCTTAAGCGCGTACGAAGACGCAGTTAACTCGGGCGACAATTCCAAGATCGCCTCCGCCGGTGAAGGCGTAATCGCGTACTGGTTAGACGGCAATAGCGCGGAATCGAAAGCCGACTTGTGGCGATCAGATCCCGCTGCTTACGGCTGGGAGATCAACAACTGCTGGGGTATCTCGTTCCAAGTTGGTAACATTTACCGTGAGTCCGGTCGATCCGCCGATGAAATTCGGATGGTCAAGGTCTCACTTGCTATGCTTGATCTCTACAAAGCTTTGATTTCATCCGGCATTGTCTCCGGAAGCCTTGCGGATATGGATTTCGCTCGCATGGAACTGGAAAGCCGATTGCAAGCCAACACCGTCAGTATGACCGCATACGCGGAACTTCGCGACGGACAGGGTACTACCAAGTCGTACAGCGCAAAGTATGTCCCCTCAAGCGGAGTGTACTTCGGCGAACCCGCCAACGACCTTATCACCGGCGGCGCCAAAAAACCGAGCGCGGCGCTAATCTATGTCGAGTTTGATCGTGACGACCTTGAAACACGCGTAAAACACGAGTTAAAAACTTTGGAGTCCATTGGCATTACTCCATCGAAGTTGTCGGTTATCGAACTTGCCTGGAACTTTGACAACCACTCCGCTACCATTAACGGAGTTCCAAATCAAACTGCAAAGATAACCGCAGCCGCGAAGTATCTAAAGTCAACCGGGTTACCCATTCTGCTTCGAGTCGGTGCGGAGATGAACGCCTTTACGGACAACCCTGATCCGGAGAAGTTCAAGACCGCGTTTCGAACTATTGCAAAGATCATGCACTCCGACGCACCCAACGTAATGTTGCTCTGGTCTCCGAACTATGTCAACTCGGCAGGGTTTACGTTTGACATGTTTTATCCGGGCGATGAACACGTCGATTGGGTCGGAATGTCGCTATACACGACCAAATACTTTGGTGCGGTTGGTACGACTGCCGACGAGTCGCAGCAAGCGATCTACAAGGTCGGCAAGTACGCCAACCCGATCTCGTACATGCGCGAACTTGTAAATCAATACGGAGCCCGAAAACCGATCATTATCTCGGAGGGCGGGGTTTCCTTGCGCTGGAATCCAACCGGAGAGAATCTCAGCGAGTGGGCATTGACGCAAATCCGTGCAACTTACGCATATCTGCCGATCCTTTTCCCGGAGGTCAAGGCTGTTCTGTGGTTCAATGCGGATCGCGATTACGATAAGTTCAGCTACCATTTCGGCGATAGCTATGAGGCGAAGAACCTTTACATGCAACTGACAGGCGGAGACTATTTCATCGGACTTGGCGAGTCGAAGTCAAAAGTCACATACAAAAAGCTTGGCTCGGCAACGTTCCCGGCGGGTGAGATTGTGATATGCACTTACGTCGAGTCTTCCGACATTCCGGCTGTAACGGTTCAGTACTTCGTTGACGGCACTTGGAAACAGGAAAGCGCGACGGTACCGTTCCGGGCATCGCTTGACTTTGGCTCGCTCCCCGACGGCGATCATAAGCTGCTTATTAAGACGTTGCTGCGCGGCTCGGTAACCGTCGAGCAGGAGTTCTACATGCGCAAAAGCGGCAACACCGTCGAAGTCTCTTCCAACGCGATCACGGGAACTCCTCCGGCGGTGACGCCCACTCCGCCGCCCACGGTCGGGAGTGTGTCGGCGGTTCCCACCGCCGCGAAAGTGCTGGTCGGCACTGCAGAAGTCGCGTTCGAGGCGTATTACATCGATGGTAACAACTACTTCAAGCTGCGCGATGTTGCGTTCGCGTTATCGGACAAGTTCGAGGTACTATGGGACGCGGGTAAGTCCGCAATAACGCTCGTGCCAAACACGGTGTACACACCAAACAACTCGGAACTGCTGCCCGGCGACGGGCTTGAGAAGAACGCGTTACTGTCCGCAGACAAGGTCTACATGGACGGAGCGGAACTCTCGCTGTCGGCGTATAAGATCGGCGGAAACAACTACTTCAAGTTGCGCGACATCGGGATCGCATTGAACTTCAACGTGTCATGGGATTCCGTCAACGGCGCAATACGTATCGACAAGGATCAGCCGTACACTGCCGACTAGTGCCTTATTGCAACTTCTGCCTGGGGTGCCTAGATTCAGATGCCCGATGAGGACGCGCTTACAACCGACGCGCCGTAAGCGCTCGCACCAAAGCTCAAAGCTTAACCCGCGCACTCTAATCCGGCGAGCCACACGGCTCGTCGGATTGTCGCTTTGGAAAGATTTACAAAGTGTTCACAAATCGTCGCAGTTTTATGTTGACAAATAAACCTAACAGTGTTATATTATTAGCAGTGTTGAGGGAGGAGTGGCAAGTGAACGACAATACAACTCACGCGTCCGATTTCGCGTTCGACGCCGCGTCCGATTTCGCGTTCGACGCCGCCGTCAGGCTAAGCGAGATTATCAAGCAGTACAAGCCCGGGATGGTGGAGGAGATGCTGAAACGCTTCAAGGGCGAGGGCTTCATTCTCGCGTTCCTCTCCGATGGCGGAGTACTGATCCCGAGCGACCTGTCCGCCGAGATGGGCGTAAGCTCCGCTCGAATCGCGGTGGTACTGCGAAGCCTTGAGTCGAAGGGGCTGGTAACGCGAGCGACGGACGAGTCGGATCATCGGCGCGTGCTTGTCTCGATTACCGACGCGGGTCGGGAGCGTGCGGAGACCGCCGTCGCCGAGGGACGCTCGAACGTTGAGCGTGCGTTCCGCGAGATGGGCGAGCCCGACACGCGTGAGTTCCTGCGAACGATGCGGCTGTTCCTTGACAGCATATCCAAAGCGACACACTAACGAATAAGGAGAAGTGCAATGCTTCAATTGAAGAACATCACGAAGACGTACAAGGCCGGCACGACGACGGTGGAAGCACTGAAGGGCGTTAACCTTGCGTTTCGGGATAGCGAGTTCGTCGCGATACTGGGACCCTCCGGCTGCGGTAAGACGACGATGCTGAATATCCTCGGGGGGCTGGATCGTTATACCGACGGCGACCTCGTGATTAACGGGCGTTCGACGAAGGACTACAACGACCGCGATTGGGACAACTATCGCAATCGCCGGGTTGGGTTCGTCTTCCAGAACTATAACCTGATCACGCACCAAAGCGTACTTGCGAACGTGGAGCTGGCGATGACGCTTAGCGGCGTAGGAGTCGGGGAGCGCCGCCGCCGAGCGAAGGAGGCGCTGGAGCGCGTCGGGCTGGGCGATCAGCTTCGCAAGAAGCCGAATCAGATGTCCGGCGGTCAAATGCAGCGCGTCGCGATCGCTCGCGCTCTTGTCAATAATCCGGATAT
>JAITGH010000208.1 GCA_031280855.1 Oscillospiraceae bacterium
GCTCTCGTTACGCGTGAAATCGAGGAAGTACCGCGCCATATCGACCATGCAGGTCGTCTCGTCCATGACGATCATACCGCCGGAGCCGACGATCGCGCCGGTCTTCGTGATGTTCTCATAGTCAACGGGAGTGTCGATCAGCGCTGCGGGAATACACCCGCCGCTCGGGCCGCCCATCTGAACGGCCTTGAACTCGCGGTCGCCCTTTATCCCGCCGCCGATTCCGTAGATGACCTCGCGAAGCGGGATCCCCATCGGGATCTCCGCGAGCCCTCCGCGCTTGATCTTACCCGCCAGCGCGAACACCTTGGTTCCCGTGCTCTTCTCGGAGCCAATCGCGGCGAACGCGGCTCCGCCGTTAAGGATGATCCACGGCACGTTCGCGAACGTCTCGACGTTGTTAATATTCGTCGGCTTGCGCCAATAGCCCTTAGCGGCGGGGAACGGGGGTTTGAGCCTCGGCATTCCGCGCTCGCCCTCCAGTGACGCGATCAGCGCGGTCTCCTCACCGCAGACGAACGCGCCCGCGCCGGTCTTAACCCGAACGTCGAACTCGAAGCCGGAGCCGAACACGTTCGTACCGAGGTACCCGCGCTCCCGCGCTTGCCCGATCGCAAGCTCCAACCGGCGTACGGCAAGCGGGTATTCCGCTCGAACGTAGACGATGCCGATACTCGCGCCGATCGCGTAGCCGCCGATCAGCATACCCTCCAGGACGGAGTGCGGGTCGCCCTCCAAGACGCTGCGATCCATGAACGCGCCGGGGTCGCCCTCATCGGCGTTACAGACGATATACTTAACGTCAGACTTCGAGTTCCTTGCCGCGTCCCACTTGAACCACGTGGGGAACCCCGCTCCGCCGCGTCCGCGCAATCCGGAGACCTTCAGCTCATCGATGACCTGATCCGGCGACATCGCGGTTAAAGCTTGCCGAGCCGCCGCGTAGCCGCCGTAAGCGTCGATGTCCTCCGGGTCGATCACGCCGGAGTTGCGCAGCACGATCCGCCGCTGATCGCTTAAGAAGCGCGAGTCCGCGTCGCTGATCGCAAGCTCGGAAACGATCTGACCTCCGCGCAAGTGGCGTTCGACGACTCTCGCGGCATTCTCCGGTTGAACCTTGACGTACCGCGCCTCGAGAGTTCCGTCGTCCGCGTAGACGTCGACGATCGGCTCCAGGTAACAGTTCCCGGCGCAGCCGGACTTCTCGACGGTTATCGCGGGATCGCCCTCAAGCAGGCGGGCGAACTCCGCGCTCGTCTTCGCGGCTCCGCTTGCGACGCCGCAGCTGCCGTGACCTATAACTACTCTCATGCCGGTACCTCCGTTATATCGCGAGCCGCGATCTCTTTAAGAATAACCTGCACGCGGTCAGGCGTAAGTCCGCCGAACGTCTCCTCACCCGCCGAACCGCGTACCATCATAACGGGCGCGAGCGAA
Organism: Oscillospiraceae bacterium; assembly: GCA_031280855.1. Lineage (GTDB taxonomy): Bacteria > Bacillota > Clostridia > Oscillospirales > Oscillospiraceae > JAISJH01. The sequence goes on from JAITGH010000208.1 coordinate 1,438, forward strand.
CAGCACCCGAGACACGCGACGTCGTTCAGCGTGAACATGCCGTCTGCGGAGGTCTCACCATCGCGAATGCCAAGCGCCCGCGTAACCGCGTCCTCGATCGCGTTCGAGCCGTTAACGTGGCACGCCGTGCCCTTGCACAGCATGATGAGGTACCGCCCGACGGGCTTGAGCCGAAACTGCGCATAGAACGTCGCGACCCCGTAGACCTTCGCGGGCTTAACTCCCGTCCTGCTCGCGATATGCTCAAGCGTCTCACGCGATAGCCAGCCATAGACGTCCTGCGCCTTTTGCAGGATCGTGATCAATCCGCCTTGAACGCCGGAGAACTCCGTAAACACGGGATCAAGCGCGGAGAAGTCCGTGCGAACTTGTGAATCGGGGCTTGTGGACATGGTAGTGACCTCCGAAAAGTAGTTATGTTAACCGCGTAGGCAACGGCTCCGCGTCTCTGCCCGCAGGTTGACGCCTCATCTTCTATTATACCACAAAAGTGTGACAAATTCAACGTCTTAGTATAAATTTTTTGTGAATATGCATCAAATGTGCTTGACATAATTTACATTATGTGTTAGACTAAGGGTTAGAACTGTGTTTATGGATGCTCACGACCTTCCGGGCGTCATCCAAAACCCATAATATACCCATCAAGAGAAGAGGTGAACCCAATGCAGCAAGACATGCTTGCGGCCTATAAGCCGAAGCTTGCCGGGCACACGGAGCTTCGGCTACACCGGAACTCCGGCCGAAACGTTCTTATCGTCTCCGGGAACGTTACCACGAACTCCTCATCGGAATCAACCGGACTAAGCGCGAGAGTCTACAACGGCGGCTACTGGGGATTCGCATCCGCTGCGGGAAGCGATGCGAAGGATGTTGACGGCGTTCTTGACGCGGCGGCGCGTAACGCGGCGTTCCTGACCTCGAGACTTGGAACGTATAAGCCCGATCTGACCGCACTTCCCGGAGGTTTCGTCACATCCGGACTCGTGTCACGCGATGCCGATCAGAAAACGCTGCTCGAGTTCGGACGCGAGCTTGACGCGTACATCGCAAAGACGTACCCGAACCTGACCGCACGCTACGTCGCCGTTCGCTCCGACTTTATCGAGAAATCGCTCGTCACCAGCGACGGCGCGGACTCCTACTCGCTGATCCCGCGTGCTCACGTCATGTGCCAGCTAAGCGCGGAAACCTCCGACGGCGTGATCGTCGAGCTTTACGATCGGCTTGGAGGCGGCGGCGGATTCTGGGGCGAGCTGTTCACCTCGCCGGAGTCGCTGTACGGGAAGCTCGACGCGCTGTACGAGACGCTGATGAAGAAGCGCGACGGCGTATTCACGAACGCCGGAGTGCGTGACGTCGTACTGGACTCGGAGCTTGCGGGTATCCTCGCGCATGAGGCGATCGGGCATACAACGGAGGCTGACCTTGTGCTCGGCGGCAGCGTCGCGGGCGCGTTCCTCGGGAAAGCGGTCGCGAGCGAGCTTGTTACCCTCGTCGACTTCGCGAACACGTACGAGGGCGCGGAGTGCCCTCAGCCGATCTACGTCGACGATGAGGGCGTCATCGCCTCCGATGCGCGAATCATCGAGAACGGCGTCCTGCGCTGCTTCATGCATAACCGCGAGAGCGCCGCGCATTTCAACCACGCTCCCACCGGGAACGCACGCGCCTACAGCTTCTCTGACGAGCCGCTTATCCGTATGCGCAACACTGCGATACTGCCCGGCTCCGATAAGCTTGACGCCATGATCGCATCCATCGACGACGGCTATTACCTCACGCATACGGGCAACGGTCAGGCGGATTTGACCAGCGAGTTCATGTTCGGCGTCAATATGGGGTACGAGATCAAGAACGGCAAGCTTGGACGCGCAATCCGCGATACGACGATCTCCGGAGTCGCGTTCGACCTGCTGAAGAGCGTAACGATGGTCTCGGACGAGATGACGTGGAACTCGAGCGGTATGTGCGGTAAGAAGCAACCGATGCCTGTCGGCATGGGCGGCCCGAGCATTAAGTGCAAAGTCAATATCGGAGGTCGGTGAACATGAAGAACGAACTGTACAAGGCTGCGGAGTTTGCGCTTGCCGAGCTTAAGACGCAGGGCGCGGACGGCGCGGAGGTCACTGTGTCAAAACAACGCACGGAAGAACTTAACGTGGATGCGGGTAAGTTCTCACTAATGCGTACGACGTTCAACTCAACGCTGACGATCCGCGCATTGGTCGGCGGACGCAAGGGAGTGTTCAGCCTTAACGCGCTCGACGACGCGTCAGTCGTCAAAGCGGCGAAGTCCGCAGTCGAGTCCGCGCTGAACTCTGAACCCGACGACGCCGAGATCATCGCAGACTCAATCGGTGAGCACGATTTCTCCTCCGGAATCGCGGAGCCGAACCTCGATAAGCTTTACGATCGCATTGACGAGTATATGAAGTCCGTCGCGGCGGAGTTCCCGAAAGTCGACCTCATGCAGATCGTCACGAACGTTGAGATGCCCGCGATGCTGTACGCTAATTCGAACGGGACGCGTGTGTTTCAGCAACTCGGCTGGTATGAGTTCTCCGGCACGTTCTCCGGGCGAGACGGCGAGAAGACGTCGTCGATGAGCGGCTACGGCTTCGCAGTTGACGACCTCGAGACGCCATTCCTTGACATTGCGGAGATGCGGCGCATACACCGTGAGGCGGAGGCTCAGATCGAGACCGTGCCGGTAAGCGGCAAATTCGTCGGGAAGCTTCTCGTCGCGCCGGATTGCGTTACGACGTTCCTCGGCAGCGTGCTTAGCAACTGCGTATCGACGGGTTCGCTGATCGCGGGAGTGAGCCCGTGGAGAGACAAGCTTGGCGAACCGGTCGCGAACCCGCGGCTCAGCCTGGCGTCGGATCCGCTGAATCCCGCGTTCGTCGGAACGTCGCGCTTGACCTCCGACGGGTATCTCGTCGGACGGCAGGAGATCATCGCCGACGGAGTGCTTACGGGATTCCTGCTATCGCAATACGGCGCTAGGAAGACCGGGAAGTCCCGTGCGTCCAGCTACGGCGGCTCGTACGTTATGGCTCCGGGCGATAAGACGTTTGACGAGCTTCTGGCAAGCATCGACGAGGGAGTGCTCGTAAATCGCTTCAGCGGCGGATCGCCCGCGTTGAACGGCGAGTTCAGCGGCGTCGCGAAGAATAGCTTCATGATCCGCAACGGCAAGATCTGCGAGGCGGTAAGCGAGACGATGATCTCCGGCAACTTGCTGGAGATGCTGACGCACGTTGCGGGGATTGGGTCGGAGCTAATCAACGACGGGTCGAAGCTTGTGCCATGGGTCCTGTTCGACGGCGTAACCGTGTCCGGCAAGTAGACCCGAGTCATGCCCCCCCGCGAGCGCGGCGGCGGCCGCGCTCGCGGACTTAAGCTGACGGTAATGCAGATATTGTCGAAGTCTGCCGGGTGACGCCGACGGCTCAAGCGATCGGCGTTATGTCTACCGCAAAAGCGACACTGCCGCATAAATCAGTTGATTACAGATGGTTACAAAATGTCGAACTTCGGCGTTATAACTCGTAGCGAAACGTTGACAAATATGCACAAAACTTTACATATAACGAGATTCTTCGCTCTTGTTTTAACTGTTGTAATATGTTACATTAGTTCCAACAAGAACGAATTCGGAGGAATTACATAATGGAACGACTAATCCGCGTACAGATTGCCGAAGGCAACCACGACTACATGACGCTGCTGGAGGAATCCATCGACCGCGAGCCGGATCTCGAGCTGACCGGCACCGCCGCAAATGGCGCTGAAGCCCTGGCAATGGTGACCGAGAATCCCCCGGACGTGCTGGTCTGCGAGCTTATGCTGCAAAAGCTCGACGGAATCGCGTTACTGAACGCTATCAACGGACTCGAAATCACGGCTCCCGCAGTGATCTTGCATTCCGCGTTCGTAAACGATCAGGTGATCTATGACGCAAGCCGACTCGGGGCGCGTTACTTCGTCCCGAAGCCGTGCGAGGTGGCGGATCTGCTCGGTAAAGTCAAATTCGCAGGCCGAGAGCAATACCCGACCCCGATGAACGAGTTCGATCGGCAAGCCGCCCGACTCAGCCGTCAAACAGAGCAATCCGTCACGGACATCATCCACGAAGTCGGCGTGCCTGCTCACATCAAGGGCTATCAGTACCTGCGCGACGCGATCATCCGCGTGATCA
>JAITGH010000152.1 GCA_031280855.1 Oscillospiraceae bacterium
GCGGCGTTACCGATCGCTTCGACGCGGTCGAGCAATTCCGCAGGGATCAGCCCGATTCCGCACGCGCTTGACGGGCGCATGAAGCTTCCGAACGCTCCGGCGATCATCACGCGCTTCACGTCGGCGACTGAGACTCCAAGCCGATTGCGCATCATCTCAAACCCCGCCGCCATTGCGCCTTTGGCAAGCTGAAGTTCGCGCACGTCCTTCGCGGTAATCGATACCGTATCAGTCAGATGGAACGCATTGCCGTCCAGTCGTCCCGTGTCGTCGACCAGTCCGACCCGCACGAGTTCCGACACCAGATCGATCAACCCGGAACCGCAGACCCCGAGCGCCTCGCCGCCGCCGATTACGCTGTACTTGACGGTAATCGCGCCCGGCTCACCGGATAGCTCCACGTGATCGATTGCGCCCTCCGCGCCGCGCATTCCGCAGCTGATAAGCGCACCCTCGAACGCGGGTCCCGCCGCCGTAGAGCACGCGACGAGCCGATTCTTGTCGCCCAGCACCATCTCGCCATTCGTGCCGATATCGACCAGCAGCGTCAGCTCGTCCGCAGAATCAATCGAGGACGCCAGCGACGCTCCGACGGTGTCCGCGCCGACGAATCCCGCGATGTTCGGCAGTATGAGCAACTCCGCGTTCGGGCAGACCTCGCGGAATCCGAACTCTCGCGCCGCAAGAGTCTGCGGCTCCGTAAGTTTCGCGTGATACGGCGCGAATGCGAGCGTCTCGACAGTCAGCCCCATGAACAGGTGGTGCATTGTGGTATTGCCGACGACAGTGATTAGCGCGACGTCTGCGGTAAGCCGCTTCGCCTTCACACAGCACTCGGACGCGAGAGCCGCGAGAGCTTCCCGAATATCGGACGTCAGTGCCTCCGCGCCGTTCTCCAGCGCATAGTTGATACGCATGATAACGTCGCCGCCGTACTTTGTCTGCGGGTTGAGAATACTTGCGGTCGCAAGCTCCTCGCCGGACTTCAAATCGATGAGGTACGAGGCGACGGTGGTAGTGCCGATGTCGTACGCCATGGCGAGCTTCCCGGTCAAGTCGCCGTCGAGCGGCGGGTCGAGGGTAACGTCGCGAGAGATTCCGCCCAGCAGGATCCGATGCCCGACAGCCTCATGCGATAGGACAACGACGCAGTCCTCGGTAACCTCGGTCTGACAGGCGAGCAGCTGACGCGCTCCGGCGGAGTCCCGAAGCGTGACGGTACACTTGCGGCACTGACCGCGCCCTCCGCATGGCGCGTCGATCATGATCCCCGCTTCCAGCGCGGTTTGCAGGATCGTCCAACGCGGCTTCGCCGCCGCGGTGATCTCCGACGGAAGGAATTTGACTTTGAACACAGGCGTGACTCCTTCGTGAATAGGGAATAGGGAATAGTAGAACTCGAACCACGGGAGTTCCTCGTTCCTCGCAACTGATTAGCGGCAACTACTTAAACAAGTAGCAGCTGACGTAGGTGATGGTACTGCGGCCGTGGTAATAGGGGACTCCGTTGTCTTTGCAGACCTCGGCGATAAGCATACCGTACGCCTCCATGGAGCTTTGCTGCTCATCGGGGAAAAGGCAGGGCGAGTCGGGGTAGGTACACTTAGGACACTTGTTGCAGCCACCGGCGCCGAGCGCGAGCATAGCGTCGCCCTTGTACGTCTCGCGCAGGTGAAGATAGAACTCGCGGAAATGCTCCCCGTGGAGTCTCGCGGTCTCCATCATGCCCTCGCCGTCGAACTCGTCCTCGAGTTGTCCGGTAGTCTGGACGACGACGCCGTGCGGGTAAGAGTGAACTCGAGCGGCGCACTCGTCAATCTCTCCGCAAGCGGGCGGGCAAACCCACGAGTGCCCGTAGGCTTTGCAGCGCTCACAGTCAGCGCGAACGGTAGTCTTACAGTCGATCCCGGCGGGGTCGATCGGTGCGGCAAGCGTGAAGCCGAAGTTCGAGGCCACGGAGACTATGGTATCGGTTGTCATATCGGGTGCCCTTCTTTAATATGTAGTAGATGAGTCGTGAGAGCCGGGCGCGGGATAGGCGTACCTATACCCGTCACGATTATACACTAAATGCAAGCAAAAGTAAAGAGGAAAAAAAATTTGCAAAAAGTTAAAAATGTTCTTGACAAATTTGTAAAGTGTGTTATACTTATGAGCATATCGCACATGAAGTTTGTGCAAAATGTCAATAAACGGGGGCGGGGGCGACGATCCGCTACATAAACCGACAAGGCTTGAGTCCCGGGAACTCGGCAAAGCCCGGGATACGGATCGTGAGGTTGTTGCTCCCAAATCCTAAGGAGGATTGCTTATGCGTCTCAGCGATATCAAGAAAGACTGGCTGCGGAATAAGTCGGTCTACTTCCTGGCACTGCCGATGCTAGTCTACTTCTTCATCTTCAACTATCTTCCGATCGGCGGCATTATGCTCGCGTTCGAGGACTACACGGCTAGAGGCGGAACGTTGGGAAGCGAGTGGATCGGGATCAAGAACTTCATCACGTTCTTCTCGACGTACTATTTCCCGCGTCTGATGAGGAACACGATCCTGATCAGCCTACAGAACATGGTGGTGAACTTCCCGGCTCCGATCATCCTCGCGCTGCTGCTGAACGAGATGGAGAACCAGATCTTCAAGAAGACAGTGCAGACGATGAGCTACATGCCGTTCTTCGTTTCGACCGTCGTCATCTGCGGAATCATCCAAGATTTCGTAGGTATGAACGGACCGATTACGACCGCGCTGGTAAGCCTTGGAGTTCTGCCGAAGGCGCAGGATCTGCTGTCGCTGAAGCCGTTCTTCGTCCCGATTCTGGTGGTCAGCAACGTCTGGCAAGGTATGGGGTACGGATCCATCATCTTCCTTGCGGTGCTGTCAAGCGTTGATCAGGAACTGTACGAGGCCGCGAAGATCGACGGAGCCGGGCGCTGGAAACAGACGCTTCACATCACGATCCCGGGTATTCGTACGATGATCATGATGATGCTGATCATGCAGGTCTCATCGCTGTTGAACGTTGCGATGGATAAGATCATCCTGCTGTACCGCCCGACAACTTACGAGGTCGCGGACGTTATCATGTCGTTCGTCTATCGGCGCGGACTGATGGAGGGTGCGTACGGGTTCTCGACCGCCGTGCAGATCTTCAACTCGATCGTCAGTATGCTGCTGTTGATCATCGCGAATGCGACGAGCCGCAAGTACTCCGAATTCAGCTTGTTCTAAGCTTACAAAATCTACCACAAGGAGGCAATAATCATGGGAAACCGAGCAGACATGCTGAACAACCTGGATGAGTCAGCGATCTCTAAGAAGCGGAATGAAAAGAACAACGCGATAAAGGACACGCCGGCGCGGGTTGGATTTAAGGTCTTCAACTACATCTTCTTGACGCTGTTGGGCATACTGTGTCTGATACCGCTATGGCATCTTCTGATGCTCTCGTTTAGCAATCCGAACCTTGCGGTCAAGGCGAACGGCGTGGTTCTATGGCCGCTTAGCGGCGTTAACGCATCAACGCAGGAGGCAATGTCCGCAACGCTTGGAGGCTATCAGATCGTCTTCAAGAACAGCGCGCTGATTCGCGGATACGCGAACACGATCTTCTACGTTGGAGCCGGATGTATACTCAGCGTCATCTGCGCGTCGATCGGCGCGTACTGTATCTCTCGCCGCACGATCTTCGGATCGTATTTGCTGATCATCATGATGCTCAGCATGTTCTTCAACGGCGGAATGATCCCGACATACATGGTTAACAAGGCGCTGGGGCTGGTTAACACTCGCTGGGTAATCGTGCTTACCGGTATGCTTAGCGTATTCAACATTATCATCTTGCAGATGGCGTTCCGAAACTTGCCGGACGGGCTGGAGGAATCCGCTCAGCTTGACGGCGCGGGTCACTTCACGATGCTGTTCAAAATCTCGCTTCCGCTGATCAAGGCGAGCATCGCGGTAATCACGCTCATGTACGCGATCCAGAAGTGGAACGACTACATGACCGCGCAGATCTACATACGGAACTCGAAGCTGTACCCGCTGCAGATTATCTTGCGTCAGATCCTGCTGGATGCGCAAGCTCCGGAAGGCGTTGACATCAGCACGATGGAGTCTCAGGGCAATATGCAGGAATTGGTAAAATACTGTACGACGATCGTCGGCACGGTTCCGTTGCTTTGCTTCTATCCGTTTATCCAGAAGTACTTTGTAAAGGGCATCATGATTGGCTCGATGAAGGGCTAATGCGTTAGAGTTTGAATCTACCCGGCGAGAGAGCTCGCCGGGTAGATTTGTGTTTTACGTAGAGTAACTCTCGCGTTCCAGCGCGTCGATGGCGGATTGGAGCTGTTTACCGCGCTCGTGGAACAGGAGGCTTTTGTTATGGCGGAAGTAAGCGGGGCAACCGTGAGCAGAGATGAAGCGAGCGGCGCGTTTGGTGACGGTTAGCTCCGAGACTAGGATTACCATTTCTTGGCTGTCGCCGAAGGCGGTCTCGAAGAATGCGAACACGTTTTCGAGTGCGGCAGAGACTTCCGCGATCGCGAGCGATGACTCGCTTGCCGGGTTAGCGGCAGAGTCGCCGGTTGCGGAGTCGAGCGCGGTGAGGGCGTGTAACCTCGCTCTCAAATCATCGTGTGAAAGTCCGAACGAAAGGCGAGCCGCGTCGAGTTCCTTGCGCAGTTGCTGTGCGGTCACTCCGGAGCGTACGAGCTTCTCTGAAGCCTCGAGCATTGCGGAACGCTTCATGCGCTCGGTGAGTGCGTCGAGCAGCAGGCCGATCAGGCTTAACCGTTCATCGAAGCTTGCGGCTTGAGCGCGGGCGCGGATCTCCGTCGGAGCGGTGCCGTCGAGGATTCGCTCGATCTGATAGTCGGAGCGGTACTTCCCGAACAAGTCATAGTACAAAGCGAAGTTGCGAGCGATCTCCGGGTGCTGGAGGTACTGCGCGATCAGCCGTGCGTCCGCGTTTATGCCGACGCGCTCGTAGAGGTGCAGCATGTCCGACAGATCCGACCAGCCGCGAGCGGTTACGAACCGCTTCCCTGCGACGGTGGACTCCACGTTATAGAAGTCGGAGGGCTTCGCGCTAAGGTAGGTAAGAATCGCGGGGTGGACGCCGGACTCGCCTGCGTATTCTTTCCACGCGTCATAGTCCGGCTCGACGTCGACTCGTTTCAGGCGATCCCATGTGACGATGTCAAACTCCCGCACGGAACGGTTGTACTCCGGCGGGTTACCGGCGGTCACGACGATCCAGCCGGGCGGAACGCGGTGACGTCCGAACACCTTGTACTGCAAGAATTGCAGCATCGCGGGCGCGAGAGTCTCCGAGACGCAGTTGATTTCGTCAAGGAACAGTATGCCCTCACGCAGTCCGGTCGCTTCCATAAGATCGTAGACGCTTGCGATGATCTCGCTCATCGTATATTCCGAGACTTGATAGTCCGCGCCGCCGTAGTTCTTCGACGTGATGAACGGTAAGCCGAGCGCGCTTTGCCGAGTGTGGTGCGTCATGGAGTAGCTAAGCAGTCCGACGTTCAGTTCCTGCGCGATTTGCTCCATTATCGCAGTCTTGCCGATTCCGGGCGCACCGATTAGGAACACGGGGCGCTGACGCTCGATCGGGATGACGTAGCCGCCGAACTCGTCCTTCGTGAAATACGCGCTCATCGCGTTCTTGATCTGTTGCTTCGCGTCCTTGATGGTCATATGAGCCTCCGAAGGTGGGTGTTATGATGAAATCGATACCAATCCCCCGCGGCAACTCAAGCCGGGCAAGTTTCGTCGCTGCGCCGGGTCGGCGTTCTTCTGATCATTATAACGCCGCTGCTCTTCTTATTTGGATAGTGACATTATACCACAAGTTACCGCCGATGTCAATAGGCAAACGCGAAACTTCACAAGATGTTCATAAAACATTTACATTTCAACCGGAAAGAGTTTACAAAATTCTGTTGACTTCGCGCATAGCTTGGGGTATAATAGAGAGTGGTAGAGTTATAAATTTCCGGAAGTGATGAGTATGAACAACAGACCTCCAGATAACGGCAATCCGGAGCGCGGAAATACGGGACGGCTGCCGGA
>JAITGH010000185.1 GCA_031280855.1 Oscillospiraceae bacterium
CATTCATACGGTGCGGGAGCACCTCACTGACTCGCGCCTTCCGGAGAATCGCTTCATCTATGCGCAGATCCCGCTGACGATCGGCAATCGCGACTCCACGGCGGAGCTATTCGTCTACAAGAATCCGAAGTCGTCCGTATCGAAGCTCGACCCCGACAACGCGAAGATCTTGCTCGCGCTGGATCTGGAACGCTTGGGACACGTTGAGACGCTTATCAGCGTGCGCGGTAAGGAATTGTCGCTGGGCTTCTGCTCGGAGCGAGCCGAGACGGCGGATCTGATTCGCCGCGACAGCATAGAGCTGTACGAGGTTATGTCAAGCGTCGGCTATAAGCTTACGGGTACGACCTCGGAGGTGGAGCCGCGCTCGACGCCTGAAAACGCGATGTTGCGGTTACTGCTGGCGGCGAATGAGCCGACGCTCGGGCTGGACATCGCGGTATAGACACATCGGCGGCTACGTCTAGCCGTATGACTTGCCGATTTTTCTACGAATCTACGGAGCACATTCCCGAAAAACTTATCAGTTTACCATTAATTTACGATTTACCATAAAGTCAGCAGCATAACTGTACGAAAATAATAACAGTTGACAGCTAATGCCGTGCGCATAGAGACGCATGGGTCAGCGCAAAATGAAAAGGAGGATACGATCGCATATGAGAAATGTCTTCATCAAGGGTGTTCCCCACAGTCAGTTCGTATGGGAGAATATTGGCGACATAGAAGCCGGCAGAGGCACGCTCGGCGATTCCATGCCCGTGCTGGTGTATCGCCTGATGCAGCACACGCTTGGGCACACGCTTAGCGAAAGTGTAGGCTCGGGCAAATCGGATGATTTCTTCCGGAACGCGGGTTCGCTTGCCGGAACGGAATACGCGAAGCACGTGTTCACGCTATCCGACGGGGTTGACGAGTTCACCGAAGCGGCGCAGCGCAACCTTATGGAGTTCAACATCGGAATCGACCACATCAGCGTGGTCGACCGCAATACCGGCTGTGCAGTCTCCGCATTCGACAGAGGTGCAGGCGCGACTGCGGAACGCCCGATTTGCAAGTATGAGGAAGGGCTCGTCATCGGTATTATGGACACCTACGCAAACTCCAGATTCACCGTCAGTGAGAACGCTTACCCCGACGAGGGGAATACTACCACCGGAGGCTCGACAATGAGAAACGTATTCATGAAAGATATCCCGCACAATCAGTTCACATGGGAGAACATCGGCGACATCGAGGGCGGGCGCGGAGAACTGGGCGTCGCCATGCCCGTACTCGTCTATCGCTTGATGCAGTACACCATGCTGGACGTGCTGTCTAAGGAGTTCGGCTCGAACAAGGCAAACGACTACTTCCGGGACGCGGGCTATCTTGCCGGTACGCAGTTCTCAAAACATATGCTTAATCTGGAGGTTGGGCTGGACGAGTTCATCGCGAACCTTCAGGCGAAGCTGAAGCTCTTGCGCATCGGTATCCTGCGCATGGAGGCGTTCGACCGCGAGACGGGCGAGATCGTCCTGTCTGTCGGCGAGGATCTCGATTGCAGCGGTTTGCCCGTCACCGACGAAACCGTATGTAACTATGACGAGGGCTTCATCGCGGGAATCCTGGAGGCGTATACAGGCAAGCGCTATGACGTGCGAGAGATCGACTGCTGGGCGAATGGCGACCGCGTCTGCCGCTTCAACGGTAAGGTTAAAGCCGCGTAGGGTATAGTTACCGGGAGTTAGGAAGTAGTAATTAGTTCCCAAGATCGCGTCCTCCCGGTTATTTCACCGTCCCCTATTTCTTGCGTCCGCTACCACGCGTAAACCCGTCCCCTAATTCCTATTTCCTGCGTCGCTACCACGCGTAACCCCGTCCCCTATTTCCTATTTGCTATGCCCACTAATCCAACAAGACCGGAGGAGAGCTTTACGGACAGAGTTTCAAACACGTTCTTTGAATACCTGCGCGACGCTATCTACAAGCCCTCTTCGGCTCGGTTGAATGTTGACGAGTTGCCCGAGGAGTTCCGCGACTTGGGCGAGGGGCTCAAGTTCTACTGCGAGTGCGTTAACGAGATGAGAGCGTTCGCGGAGGAACTTGCGAGGGGTAACCTTAACTGCGTGCTCCCGCCTACGGATAACGAGATCTCCGCACCGCTTAAGTCGCTTCACGCTTCCATGAAGCATCTCTCGTGGCAAGCTCGGGAGGTCGCCCGCGGCGACTATAACCAGAACGTAGATTTCATGGGCGAGTTCTCCGACTCGTTCAACCAGATGGTGTCGCAGCTTAAGCGCAACCATGAGCTATTGATGAATGAGATTCGCGAGATCAAGGTTCAGAACGACGAGCTGAACAGCGTCGCGTACTTCGATGAGCTTACCGGGCTGTACAATCGCTCATACGGTATGTACGCGCTGAAGACGTGGGTTGACGCGGGTCAAGCTTTCGTCGTGTGCTTCGTGGACATGGATAACCTCAAGTTTGTGAACGACAAGTTCGGGCATAGCGAGGGCGACAAGTATATCATCAAGATCGCGAACTGTCTCCGCACATTTCCGGGCGAATCGGTCGTTTGCAGGCTTGGCGGCGACGAGTTCCTTCTGCTGTCGACCGGGATGGAAATCGCGGAGGTCGAGCACGTCCTCTCGAAGATGCGCTCCGAGATTATCCGGTGCTATGAGATCCACGAGATCCCGTACTACGCCAGTCTAAGCTACGGCGTCGTAAAGTCGCGCCCGGGTGAGCTGAGCGCCAGCGAACTGCTGAGCCTTGCGGACTCAAGGATGTACGAGTTCAAACGCAAGCACAAAATGGAGCGCAAATAAGTAAGACTCGTGACTCTCTCTCGTTGCCTACTTGCCTATTATACCACAAAACGGTGCAATTGTCAAGTGTTTTCTGCAAACTTTTTCATTTTTGGGACTTATGCACAAAGCTGTAGCGCGCCAAGCGACTACATCTGTGCACAGTGCACAAACTTTACGAAATTGCCGGAAAACACTTGACAATTGCACCGTTTTGTGGTATAATGGTAGTTAATCGGAAGACGCTGAGCGCGGCGGCGGGAGCGAACATCGCGTAAGCTATGCCGCAAGCCCAACGGACTCGCGGCATTCAACTCGTTACCTATCTCAAGGGTTACGCCTGCACCGTACGAAGTATACGGGCACGTAATGCGGCTTCTGCTTGCAAGTGCACGGAGCACTCGGCGGCTTGCAGGAGCACGGAGCACTCGGCGGCTTGCAGGTGCACGGAGTACTCGGCGGCTTGCAGGTGCACGGCGCACTCGGCGGCTTGCAGGTGCACGGAGTACTCGGCGGCTTGCAGGAGCACGGCGCACTCGGCGGCTTGCAAGTGCACGGAGCACTCGGCGGCTTGCAGGAGCACGGCGTACTCGGCGGCTTGCAGGTACACGGCGCACTCGGCGGCTTGCACGTGCACGGGTTGCACGGTTTGCACGGCGGGACGCACACGCACGGAGGGATAGGAGGCTCTGGAGGGATCGGCGGCTTCGGCGGAACGACCTGCGGCCGGTTGACGAAGGTCGGCGCTTCCCCGGTCTGATAAACGACGTCGGCGGTGAGATTGCCGTCAGCGCCAAGCGTTACGGTAACGGTGACCGAGTACGCGGAGCCGTCCGTTACCCACTCGTCGCCGGATTGCGTTGTCTCTCGGATCGTGTACGTGTAGACGCCCGTTCGGTCAAAGATGAGCGTCGGGAACGTTACGTTGCCGCTCGCGTCGTTGGTTGCGCTTGTAACTTCCGTTCCGTACTGATCGAACAGGGCGAATCGGAACATGCCGGACTGTAGGCTTGCGCCCTCCAGCCGCTTCCGTGCGGAGATCACGGCCGACGCGGGTTCCGGAGGAGGCGGAGGCTCGACGGTATAGCTGTTCACAAAGCTCGGCTGACCTTGCGGGTATTCCGCGTTCGCGGCAAGTTTGTTCTGGCTATCCTCCGTAACGACTACCGTAATCGGGTAGACCGTCGGATCGGTAGTCCAGCCTTCGCCGGACTGCGACAGCTCCCGCATTGTGAACTCGTACGTCCCGACTTGCGTGAACGTAATCGGAGCGAACGTAACGCTGCCGTTCACATTGTGCGCGGTCGAGATCACGTTGCCGTTACTGTCGTACAGCGCGAACTCGAACCGTACGTC
>JAITGH010000196.1 GCA_031280855.1 Oscillospiraceae bacterium
TCTCTTTCGCCGTCTCGCGGTTCGCCGCGAAGATGTCATCGCGAGAGATTTGGTTGACTTTGAACTTACGCGCTCCCGCCATGAACTGTTGCAGACCGGCACCGAGCTTGTCTGCGAGCGTCCACACGGCGATTGCTCCGAGCGGCAAGGACTCGATCGCTTCCGCGCCGACCTTGCTCTTGACGTCGAAGTAGTTCGCGAAGATCTCTTGCGGAGTGCTGCCGAACTCCGAGGTGAACGCGTCCGACAAACTATCCCAGTTGCCGTTGAGACGCTCGCGCCGATCGGGGAACAGTACGCCCTCAATGTTCGAGCCAAGGTAACCCGGAATCATCAGAGCGCGACCCATGCACACAAGCTTAACGTACGGCGCACCAAGCGCGAGTGCCTTGAAGATGTGATCCTCACGTGCGAATCCGCCCGCGAACGCCATATCGCACGGCTTCACGCCCGACGCGGCGAGTATCGACGCGTACTCAGCAGCTTTCGAGTGCAGGTTAATCGACGGAACGCCCCAGGACTCCATCATGTTCCACGGGCTCATACCGGTTCCGCCGCCGGAACCGTCGATGGTCAGCAGGTCAAGCTTCGCCTCGGCAGCAAACTTGATCGCCATCGCCAGAGCCTCCATGCCGTACGATCCGGTCTTCAGCGTTATGCGCTTCAATCCCAGCGCACGCAAGCTTTTGACCGCGTCCATGAAGTCGTCGTGAACTTCTTGCCAGCTTGAAAGATTCGTATACCCAAGTCGCGAATGCCGTGCAAACGACTTGATCGCACCGCTCTTGAACGCTTCTTGAACTTCCGGAAGCGTCGGATCCGGATCGACGATGTAGTCGCGGTTCTTTAGGAAGATTGCGTAGTCGAGGTCGGTAACTTGGATCTCGCCGCCGATGTCCTTCGCGCCCTGACCCCATTTAAGCTCCAGCACTACGTCATCGCCGTACTTGTCGGCGATATACTCCGCGACGCCGTTTCGAGTATCCTCGACGTTCATCTGCACGATGATCGCGCCGTAGCCGTCGTAATACTTGCGGTAGATGTCGATCCGGCGCTCGAGCTCCGGCGCGGATTTGATTCTGCCGCCGTCGAGGATCGATCTGCGGTCGACGCCGACGACGTTCTCACCGATGACGATGGGGAAACCTGCCAGCGCGGCTCCGGCGGCGAATGACTCCCAGTACTTCGCGGCGATGAAGGTAGAGCCTAACGCGCCGGTCATTACGGGAACTCGGCACTTCGTCTTGACGTCGGTGCCGAACTCCGTCTCCAGCGAGACGTTGGGGAAAATGCAGTCGTCGGCGGCATTACTGCCGAGTCCGACGGCTCCGTAGTTGTAACCCTGGATTCTCAGGTTGTTGTAGCACACGCCGATGTGGTTAACGTTGGAACTACCGGCGGTGATAGTTCCGAAGTCACGCGGGTAGAGCATCTTGCGCCCGCGCATCGAGGACATCCATGTCTCGCACCGCCCCTTACAGTCGGCGCGGCATAGGGTGCACAGCCCGGATTCGCACGGGTCGCCTCGGTTGACGGTCTTCAGGACGTCGTTGCTCTTGAGATACTGGCTCAAAGTTCAATCCTCCGTTATAGTTATGTTTCGGCGCACGTCATTGTACGCCGCCGGTAGTTGCCGGGCGGGATTCCGATGGGTAACAATTACTAGAAATCGCTCTGCATCTACCGAACTTTTTGTATTATATCACAACGGACTCCGGATTGCAACAACAAAAATGACAAATTACCAACTTTTTGTCAAATCGCGGATACGCTTCACATAACGTAATAATTATGTAAATCTCAACGATATACGGTAATATGTACCGCTAAACTATAAAGTTTACCTCAAAACGCTACGATATATGGTAATATAAGCGTATCCGCAGGTTTACTACCTTCGGTCGCTTCAAGCATGACGCTTACTAATACACAAGGACGTGGACGATGAAAAAGGTTATCGCCGTGCTATTCATGCTCGCAGTTTTTGCACTTCTATCCGGCGGAACTGCGGCGGTCTCGGAAGATGCGGGCACTCTTCTTTCGAATGACAAAGCGAAAGTCGACGTATCAAACTTGAGCGACGGGTACATTCGGGTCGCCTATACCGGCGGCGGAAGCATGGCAATTAAGGTGCTTGTGACCGACTCGAATCGGAAGGTTCAGTACAAGTACAACCTTAACAACAAGGGCGAGTTCGAGTCGTTCCCGCTTTCAGAGGGCAACGGTACGTACTCCGTGGACGTTTACACTAACATCACGGGCACGCGGTATGCCCTGGCGTTCAGCACGAGCTTCGAGGTAGAGCTAAGCGACGCCATGTCGCCGTTCCTCGCCTCAAACCAGTACGTCGATTACGCCGAGAAGCCCGACATCGCGAAGAAAGCGGAAAGCCTTACGCGTGATCTGAAGACGGACATCGAGAAGATCCGAGCGGTTTACAACTTCGTCGTCAAGGAGATAACGTACGACTACGATAGGGCGAAAGCCGTGACGAACGGCACGCTTAAGAACTACCTTCCGGATGTCGACGATGTGCTGAAGCAAAAGAAGGGGATCTGCTTTGATTACGCCGCCGTAATTGCGTCCATGCTCCGTATGAACGGAATCCCCTGCCGAATGGTTCTCGGATACTCCGGCAAGACATACCACGCGTGGATTGACGTGTACACCTCTGAGAAGGGGTGGGTCAATACGATGATCTCATTTGAGGGCGATAAATGGCGGATGATGGATCCGACTTACGCGTCAACCGGTAAGCAGAGCCGGGCGATTATGCGGTACATCAATAACCCGAAGAACTACTCGCCAAAGTACTACTACTAAGTTGCAGTGTATGAGCCTCCCGGCTGTAATGCGGGGAGGCTTTACCGTCTTACGAGCAGAAGCGGTGCTTGCCAATCATCAGCAAAAGCGGTCTCGACCAGATCCACTTGTTAGTCGCGGTAACCGGGTTGAAGTAGTAGATCGCGCCTCCGGAGGGATCCATGCCGTTAAGCGCGTCCCTTGCCGCACGGTACGCGCTGTCCGCGACCGGCTCGTTAAACTGACCGTCGTCAAGGCAACTGAACGCGCCGGGCTGGTAGATAACACCGCTCATCGTATTCGGAAACGACGGATGTTTCACCCGGTTCAATACGACCGCGCCGACCGCGACTTGACCGTCGTACGGTTCGCCACGCGCCTCTGCGGAGATCAACCGTGCAAGTAGATTCACTTGACCGGAGTTCGAGCTATCGCCGGAGCCGGAGGTCTGCCCTGACGCAGAACCGCTGTCGCTGATCCCAAGCGCGGCGAGTGTCGCGGGTCCGCATACTCCGTCCGCCGTCAGCCTGTTCTTCGTCTGGAACCGCTTAACCGCCGCAACGGTCGCGCTTCCGTATATGCCGTCCACCGTACCGTCGTAATAGCCCCACCCTTTAAGGTTTGTCTGAATCTGCCGCACTGTCGCTCCGCTGGAACCTTGTCGGTACGTTGCCGCGTCTGCATACGTGAACACCAGTATAATCGCTATGTTTAGTGCGAATATTACGGCCAAAGCCAAACATAGCTGCTTCTTATTTTTTGTCATGGTTACTCATATTCCTCGCTTGACAATTGAGTTCGAGTAGTATATAATAGTACTGCTACTGAACGTTCTACCATCTAGTTTGAGTGTAATCATGAAATTTAACCGTGACAATAAATACCTCGCGTGGGGGTTGACGGCGTTCGCCGTGATAGCGGCGAGCATGATATTCTACTCGCTGCTTACGCGCTGGGACGACGTCTCACGCGGGATCGCGGCGATTGTTCGAACGCTGTCGCCGATCCTAATCGGCGTGTGCGTCTCGTACCTGCTATCGCCGGTGCTGAACATGTGCGAGCGCGGGTTCCTGCTGCGGCTTACGGCTAAGCTAATGCCAAAACATGAGACTACGGCGCGCAAGCTTGCTCGAGCACTTGCCGTCGCGATCTCGCTGATTCTGCTGTTGGCGTTCATCGTCGGATTGTTCATGCTGGTCATACCGCAACTTGTCAGCAGCGCGGAAAAGCTTGTGCGAAACTCGAACGCATACCTCAACACTGCGCGTACGTGGATCAGCGGTTTCTTCCAGTTTGACCGAGAGCTTGAGACGACTGCGGAGTCGTGGATCAGTACGCTCATTTCGTATGCGACTACATGGCTGGAGAACAGCATTGTACCGCTGGCCGATGTGATCGTGGCGAGCGTCTCCAGCGGGTTGGTAAGCGTTGTACGGGGAATCGTCGACGCTGCGGTCGGATTCATCGTCTCGGCGTACTTGCTGTACAGTAAAGAGACTTTCCAGCGGCAACTCAAGAATTTGCTAAACGCGATACTATCGGCAACGACGGTAGAGCGCGTGGAGACCGCCGCAAAGGAAGCGCATCGCCTGTTTGGCGGATTCCTGCTCGGGAAGATGCTCGCATCTATAATCGTCGGGGCGCTGTGCTCGATCTTCATGACGGTAACAGGGATGCCGTAC
>JAITGH010000006.1 GCA_031280855.1 Oscillospiraceae bacterium
AGGACGGAGGTTGGTACACCTGACTGTCATATGTACCAACCTTTCTGCCACCTGTGTCATTTGCTGCTCTCAGCATAACACATTCGGCTCCCATGTGGTACATTTTTGTTTGCCATTTCTGGCGCATTCTATTTTACCAGTTACAGTTTGTCGAAGGCGCGAATAACCGTATCAAAAAGATTAAACGTGATATGTACGGTCGAGCCAAAATCGATCTCCTGCGCGTAAAAGTCGTGTGCCGAACTGAGAGCCATACGTACTTTCGCGGATGAACCTACCCGTATCCGGTGATATCGCCGTCAGTGCACACTCGCCCGCACCAGCACAGCAGCCTCACGTACAGCGCGAGCGCCGGCCGGTTCGTCTTGTAGCCCAGCTCTTGCGCCAGCAGCGTTATCTTCACGTGATCCGGTAAGTTGACGTAAAGCTTGATCCAGTCCATTCCACACGCTTCCTTTAGTAAGTGTTTCTCGAAGTTCGCGGGACTTGCAGCGCGGCGTTGTTGCGGTGCTCGCGGGATTGCAGCGCGGCGTTGTTGCGGGCTCGCGGAGGATTGCAGCGCGGCGTTGTTGCAGTGCTCGCGGGATTGCGGCGCGGCACTCGCGGCGCGGAGTCGTTCGCGGTCTGCGTTGGCTCGAGGGTGCGTATACAGCTCGAAGCAGCAAAAGCGGTATGCAACGGAGTCCGGTTGTTGCATACCATATTAACATTTTTCCTCATCAAATTTTTCAAAAAAGTACTTGACAAATCGGCAAAAGTGTGGTATAATAAGGTATCATTGTATGGAGGGATGCTGCATGCGACGTTTGAGTGCTCGATTTTTTCGGTTCGGCTATGCCTTTTGGGGTCATAGTTGCGTTTGCGTTGGGCTAAGTCGCACGTAAGTCATACTCGCTGACTTTTCGACTCGACCTGACACTTATCAGGTCGAGTCTTCGCATTCCACACATTCAAGGGCGGAGGGTCATATGCAAGTTATCAAGGTCAACCTGCCGGGGCGCGAGTACGAGGTAACGCTGGGCGTCGGAGCGTTCGAGCTGTTGCCGCGAGCGATTCGCGGTCGACGGGCGTTCGTCGTCACGGATTCGAACGTCAGCACTATCTACGGCGAGAGGCTTGCCGCACTATTGGATGGTGCTTCGAATCATGTCGAGATCGTCGCGCCCGGCGAGAGCTCCAAAACCATCGAGCAAGCGTCGAAGCTTTGGAGCGCGATGCAGCGCTTCGGGCTGAGGCGCGGCGACGTCGTCGTCGCGTTCGGAGGCGGCGTAGTCGGCGATCTCGCGGGGTTCGCGGCAAGCGCGTACATGCGCGGCGTAAGCTACATTCAGATCCCCACGACGCTCGTCGCGCAGGTCGACAGCTCCGTCGGCGGCAAGACTGCGGTCAATCTGCCGGAGGGGAAGAATCTGATTGGTGCATTCCATCAGCCGGAGGCGGTTCTGCTTGACGTCGGATTTCTCGAGACGCTTCCGGAGCGCGAGCTTAAGGCGGGGCTTGCGGAATGCGTCAAGTACGCGATGATCTGTGCGGAGCCGGCTCCGCCGCTCGACAACTACGCACTATTGACTGCGTACTGCGTCACCGCTAAGGCGCGGTTTGTGGAGTTGGACGAGCTCGACTTCGGTGCGCGGATGTACCTCAACTTTGGGCACACGTTCGCTCACGCGATTGAGAAACGGTTCGACTACCGTCGTTACAACCACGGCGAGGCGGTCGCGATTGGGATGGCGCTTGCACTGCACGCCGGTGCAAAGCTCGGCGTGACGCCTACTCATGTGCGCGACGCGGGGCTCAAGCTATTGACGGACGCAGGGCTTGATATTGCGCTCGATTTCGACCCGCGGGAGCTCGTACCTCTGATGCAGTCGGATAAGAAGAACGGGGCGGGCACGCTGAAATTGGTGCTATTGCGTGATCTTGGCGACCCTGTCGTAGTGCCGATTGCGAAACTTACCGGCCGACCGTCGGGGCGCGTTGCGCCGCCGCCGTCGAAGAGCGTCTCGCACCGCCGCGTGATTTGCTCGGCGCTTGCGGGAGTACGCGACTTTTCGGCTTACACCAATCTTAGCGATGACATCGACGCAACGGTACGGTGCATATCCGCACTTGTGAATAGTGTTGGCGACGGTTCTGCGGAGAGCGCAACACCGGACTGCGGCGAGTCCGGCACGACGCTGCGGTTCCTTGTTCCGATCGCCGCCGCGCTCGGGCGCACCGCTCGCTTCACGGGGCACGGACGACTGCTGACGCGTCCGATCGCGCCGTTGCTTGAGGCTCTGAGCTCGCACGGAGCCTCGTGCACGCTCACCGACGGAGCGCTCACCGTCAGCGGTCAGCTCTGCGGCGGAACGTTCGAGCTTCCCGGTGACGTCAGCTCGCAATTCGTATCCGGATTGCTGCTTGCGGCTCCGCTGATCGGCGGCGCGACGGTACGCATAACATCTGCACTACAGTCCGCGTCATATGTTGACGTCACGATTGGTGTGATGCGCGAATTCGGAGTTGAGATTCGCACCATCGAAAACGGGTATATTGTGCCCGATTCACGCTACATCGCACCGCAGTCATTGGTGCAAGATCTCGATTGGTCGCAAGCGGCGTTCTTTCTGGCGGCGCGAGCGTTGGGGTGCGATGTGGAAGTTACCGGACTTCGCGAGGACTCCGCGCAGGGCGACCGCGCATTCGCCGCGATCGTGGAGAACGCGGCTCGAGGCGGCAGGCTCACAGCGGTCGAGGTCGACGTTTCGGACATCCCCGATCTTGTGCCGCCGCTTGCCGCGCTGTTCTGCTTCGCCGACGGGGTTACGCGGCTGACGAACGCGGGACGACTGCGGCTTAAGGAGAGCGATCGCCTCGCAAGCGTTACCGCTGCGATCAACGCGCTCGGCGGCAACGCCGCGATCGACGGCGACACGCTGGTTATTACGGGCGTGACTCGGCTTCGCGGAGGCGCGGTTAATCCGCATGGCGATCACCGAATCGCGATGATGACCGCCGTACTCGCGCTTCGAGCCGACGGCGAAGTCTGGCTTGCGAACCCGGAATGCGTGCGGAAGTCGTATCCAGATTTCTGGCGCGACTTCAACGGAGGTGCCTGAGATGGGAAGCACGTGGGGAACGAAGCTCCGGATCTCCGTATTCGGTGAATCACATGGTAAATCGATCGGCGTTACGGTTGATGGATTGCCTGCGGGAGTTCGCATCGACTTCGATGCGGTGCGTCGTGACCTTGAGCGCCGCGCTCCCGGAAGGGACTCGACCTCAACCGCTCGAGCGGAGTCGGACGAGTTCGAGGTGCTAAGCGGACTGTTCAACGGCGTTACGACCGGCGCGCCGCTGACCGCGATTGCATACAATGCCGATATGCGTTCACGTGATTATACTCCGAGCATCCCGCGACCCGGTCACGCGGATCTAACCGCGTATTCGAAGTACGGCGGTTACGCGGACTATCGCGGCGGAGGTCACTTTTCCGGCAGGCTTACCGCGCCGCTGGTATATGCGGGCGCACTGGCAAAGCAGATTCTGCGTGAGCGCCACGGTTGTACGATCGCCGCGCACGCGCTGTCGATTCACGGCGAGACTGACCCGGAGACTCAACGCGCCGCGATTCTCGAGGCGAAATCGCGCGGCGATAGCGTCGGCGGCGTGGTGGAGTGCACCGTCGAGCACGCTCCCGCCGATCTCGGTGAGCCGATGTTCCACGGCGTGGAGAGCGTGCTGAGCTCGATTCTGTTCGCGATCCCTGCGGTTAAGGGCGTGGAGTTCGGCGACGGATTCGGGTTCGCGAACTCGCTCGGCTCGGAGGTCTCCGACGGTTACGCGTATGACTCGAACGGCGTGCTAACCGCACTTGCGAACCACAACGGCGGTATCAACGGCGGGATTGCGAATGGGAATCCGATAGTGTTCCGCGTCGCGTTCAAGCCTACGCCGACGATCGCACTGCCGCAGCAGACGGTCAACTTGGAGACGCGTGAGAACGTGACGCACAGCTTCGTCGGACGGCATGACCCGTGCATAGTACTACGTGCGATTCCGGTGGTCGAGGCGGCGGCGGCGATCGGACTTCTCAACTTATAACGGAGGGAATAGAAATGGCAGAGTATAAACTGGCGGCGCGAACCTCCTACGATTCGACAGTAGTCGACGTAAAAGGACATAAGCTCGGCGGCGGTCACTTCGCGGTAATCGCGGGACCGTGCAGCGTAGAGACGGAGGAGCAAATGCTGTCGATTGCGCGTGACGTAAAGGCGGCGGGTGCGGCGTTCTTGCGCGGAGGCGCGTTCAAACCGCGGACGTCTGCATACGCGTTCTCCGGGCTCGGGCTTGACGGGTTAGAGCTGCTTAAGATCGCAAGCGTGAAGTCCGGACTTCCGATCGTTACGGAAATCATGTCAGAGGAGTACCTCGACGACTTCGAACGCGACGTTGACGTGATCCAAATCGGTGCGCGGAACATGCAGAACTTCTCGCTGCTGCGGACGATTGGACGATTGAAGAAGCCGGTGCTGCTGAAGCGCGGGTTGTCCTCAACGATTGAAGAACTGCTTAACGCGGTCGAGTATATCCTCGTGGGAGGTTCGACGGACGTGATTCTTTGCGAGCGCGGGATACGTACGTACGAGACTGCGACACGCAATACGCTTGACCTCTCCGCCGTACCGGTATTGAAGGAGCGAACGCACTTGCCTGTGATCGTGGATCCATCGCACGGCACGGGTTACTGGGAGCTTGTGGAGCCGATGGCGCTCGCCGCCGCCGCCGCCGGTGCTGACGGACTTATCATCGAGGTTCATAACCATCCGGAGGCTGCGCTGTGCGACGGACGTCAGTCGGTTACTCCGCAAGTCTTCGCTCGCTTGATGGGCAAAATTCGACGGGTTCGAGCCGCCATCGCGTAAGCTATCGGAACTCGCGCCACTACATTTGAATTGAGGTACATTAGACATGCAGACTCCTAAAGAGCAGCTTGCGGCGCTTCGCGCTCAGCTTGACACCGTTACCGCGACGCTTACAGAGTCGTTCAACGAGCGCCAGCGGATCTCCGCAGAGATCGCCGTAGTCAAGGCGAACGGTAACATCGCGATCACAGACGATGTGCGTGAGCGCAAAGTAGTAGAAACGGCAGTGAAGAGCGCGACGCCGGGTAACGAGTCCGCTACGGCGGCGTTTGTGCGCACTTTGATCGC
>JAITGH010000100.1 GCA_031280855.1 Oscillospiraceae bacterium
AGTCGAACGCGCCCGGTTCCGCCTGGATAGTAGCGTCAGCGTACTGCACTCCGTCGATGTCGCGCAAGACCTTGCGAACCGAATCCTGCGGTCCCGCGATGCGTACCGTAAGTTTCCGATCGCCGGTTATCAGCGCGCTTAGGTTATCAGGGCGATCGTCCGCGACGATTTGACCGTTATTGATAACCAGTACGCGTTCACAGATTGCGGAGACCTCTTGCAGGATGTGCGTACTTAGTATGATCGTGCGGTTCTTACCGAGGTTCTTGATCACGTTGCGGATCTCGATGATCTGCTTGGGATCGAGTCCGACGGTAGGCTCGTCCATTACGAGTACCTCCGGATTCCCAATGAGAGCCTGCGCCAGTCCGACGCGCTGTTTATAGCCCTTCGACAGATTCTTAATCAGCCGCCGATAGTGATCCGTAACGCCGACGAGTTCGCAGATCTCTGACAAGTGCTCCCGACGCTTCACGCCCGATACAAGCTTGAGTTCGAAGATGAAGTTAAGGTATTCCTCAACGGTCATGTCGAGATACAACGGCGGTTGCTCGGGAAGGTAGCCGATCTTCTTCTTCGCGGTCATCGGATCTTCGAGGACGTCCACACCGCCGATATACGCCGCTCCGCTGTCTGCGCTAAGGTATCCGGTAACTATGTTCATCGTCGTAGTCTTCCCTGCTCCATTCGGACCGAGGAATCCGACGATCTCGCCCTCGCCGATAGAGAACGATATTCGGTCTATGCCACGCTTCTTCCCATATGTTTTGGTCAGCGCGGATACTTCAATCATAAGTTTCTCACCTCACCGCTATATTATATCACAACTTCGTAACACTTGCAAGCTTTTTTTCACGATTTAGCTCCGCGCACAATTTGTTTACAATTAGACGAACGATATACCGTCAACGCGTTCACACTTCTGCGGCTGAGCACATACGATGGAGAAAGGCAGAGCGCGACCACACCCCCATATAAAGGAGCTGACGACCATGCCGTATAATCCCGCCGCCGCCATCGCCTACGCTCATCGCTGGGCGTTTGCGAGGAATCCCCGTCACGCCGATTTCAGCGACCTCGGCGGAGACTGCACCAACTTTATCTCCCAATGCCTCAACGCCGGAGGATTCGCGATGAACTACACGCCCAACTCCGGTTGGTTCTACACGTCGCTTGACTCGCGTTCACCATCTTGGAGCGGCGTCGAGGAGCTGTACGCGTTCGCAATCTCCAATCGCGGCGACGGACCTCAAGCCGTGGTCGGCGAACCGACGCAAGTTCAGCCGGGCGACGTCATTCAGCTAAGCTTCGACGGAACCGCGTTCGCGCACTCACTTTTCGTCGTTGGGCACGACGCGTCCGGAACTCCGCTTGTCGCGACTCATACATATGACAGCGATAATCGTCCGCTTTCCAGCTACATGTACAGCAAGGCAAGAGCGATGCTGTTCAATCGCGAGTAACCTCACGGAGAAGCCGTCCCCTGCGTGGAGGACGGCTTCGTAAGTGCCGCACTCTACGAGCCGTAACGCTCTCGAGACGCTTGGTACAGTGCGGCGCGGTACGCGGGCGTCAACACCGACGCGCCGTACGCGTTGAGATACGACGGCTTCTTCGGATCGCAGAACTTGCCGGCGTACTCCTTTGCGGCCGCAATTTGATCGGACTCGGAGGTCTCCGCCGCATTGAACAACGTCGGAGTTACTCCGACAAGGATCTTATCGCCGTAAAGCTCATAGATCTTGTGGGTGTCGTTCATCAGCTGACCGCCCCAACTGTCCCATCCGGCGGCAATGAAGTTCGGAACCTGCTTCAAGGCCTGTCCGCAACTGTGCAGCTCGCAAAACTTGCCTTGCGCGTGCAGATAATCCGTAACCTTGCGCATCGCGGGGACAATCACTTCGCCCGCAAGCACCGGTGAGAAGAACGTCTCTTTCTGCGAACCCCAATCGTCGTGGATGCAGAAGCCGTCAATCTCCGGGAAGTACTCCAGGTATTTCGCGAAGATCTTGATGTACTGGTCGCTTAACGCGTTGAAAAGCTCCTTGACCGCATCGACCTGATCTTCGTCGACCATTGCGAATGCGGCGTTCTCGAACTCCATAAACGAGATCAGCCGTTCGAACCACCCGTTAAGGAACCAGCACACGACGTACTTGTCTCCGGCCAGGAACTCCGCGTTTGCCTGTCTCGCGCCCTCCCAGTCCCATTTGTCGATGTCCGGCCACTTGAGCTTAGTTTTCCACTCGTTCGCGTCGGAGAGGAACGGCTCGCCGGGACGAACCATCGAGCCGCCGACTTGAGGAACGTACTCCCACTCGATACCGAACATGTCGGGACCTCCGCCCGAGCCGTCCAATCGACCGGTGCCGTCGATAACGAACGCTCTCGCGATGTTATCCGGGTTTACCCTCGGTGAGAACATCGTGGATTCAAGCCCCGTGATCTGCCAGATCGGCTCACGGCGATACAGCGCTCTCATCCCTTCGCGCATCGTAACCGGGAACGCGTACGCGGGCGTTCCTGCACCGCCCATGAAACCGGGGGTTTCGCTTACGACCGTAAGCTCTTTCGGGTCAAACTTCGGGATTGCCATTATGATTTCCTCCTTGTGAACATTCACATATTATCCAACTAACATTATAAACCTTTTGTGCGAAATGTCAACTATTTTTTTGATCATCGGTTACTTCACGGTACGCATACAGGATAGAATTTAGTTAACTAAAGCCCTAAAGAATCCGCGAAGTTAACCGATAATAATATTATGTTAATGCTTCGGTAATTATGTTGACCACTCGTTCATACGGAGTACGGTGACATAATACGGAGCGGCAGGATACGTCTAAACATCAGGAGGGTATGTCACATGGAGGTAATACGGCGCACGGCGACCGCCGCCTACTCCACCGCCGCCAAACTTCTGGAGGCTGCCGGAAGTACAATGGAGGCTACCGTTGATTCCACGGGCGCTACGTCGATTGAGAACGTCGGGATCCAAGTTTGGTGGATGACCGGAACGATTCTCTTGGACAAGCAACTTGGACATGTTGACGTTTTGGTTTAGCCGAGCATACCGGGGAGTCCGCTCCCCGGTATGGCTCGTTGAGTCGGTACGCCGATGAGCACATTCAGTGACAACGTCCGCAAAATCGTCACCGCGATTCCGTACGGCAAGGTTATGAGCTACGGTCAAGTCGCTGCGCTTGCGGGTAATCCGCGGTCATCTCGCGTCGTGGGCTGGGTCATGCACGCCAACGACGACTACAGGAAACTTCCGTGTTACCGCGTCGTCTTCAAGGACGGCTCGTTGCCCGAGGGTTACGTTTTCGGCGGCGCGGAAGTCCAGCGCAATCTCCTCGCGGCGGAGGGTGTTACCTTCACGCCCGATGGTAAAGTAGATTTAGCCTTACACTCCGCAATCTCCTAACGTCAAGCCGAGCGGCTTTACACGCTGCACTTCCCTGCCCCGAGTCCAAGCTAGCGCGGCGGCATCCCGATTGCTCGCAGCACGCGGTACAATAGCACGCAAGCCTCCGCACGCGTTGCGCCCGATTGTGGTTCATAGCGCAAGTCTGCGGTGCCCTCAATTAGCCCGGCGCGGTATAGCGTCCTGATCGCTCCGACCGCGTACTCGGACGCGGCGTCAATATCTTCCGTAAGCATGAACGGGCGCACGGGCTCAAGCCAGTAACCTTTCGCGGCAAGCGCACGTAATAACATGACCGCCATCTGCTCTCGCGTCACGGGTTCCGCCGGACGGAACTCCCCATTCGGGTACCCGACCACGATCCCCAACTTCGCAAGCGTCGTAACGTCGGCGTAGAACCAATCGTCCGGCGTAACGTCGGAGAACGCAGCACTGTGCGAGCCCGCAATATCCGGAAGTGATAGCGCGACCGCCATGAACCGCGCAAATTGCGCCCGAGTTAGTTGCGCGTTCGGTGCGAACTTGCCGTCGCCGACTCCCATGATGCCGTAGAACGTCGCGAAGTACTCGATCTCCTTGCGCGCCCACTCTGCGTCTCCAAGGTCGCTGAACGTCACTTTGGACGGAGTCGAATCCCCCGTAGGCTCGGATTCATCGCTGTCGCCGTTATCGGTGGAGTAACCGCCGCCGCTCGAGCCGCCGGATCCGGTCGGGCTCGGAGTAGCCGACGGCGCAGGCGACGTGTCCGGCGGCGGGGGCTCAATCTTGCTCAACGCCGTGCTCATGCTGAACAGCTCTGTATCAATCTGGTCGCCGCTATCTAGCAAACGGTAGGCATAGCGATGGGCGACGTTCAACTCGGCGAGCGAGCTTTCGAGACCACGCACCCTAATCACACCAACGATTAGGGTGCCTGCGTCGTATGCGTTCATATTGGTGAACAGACCAAGCCACACTCCGTCAGCCGTAGTTTTATGGACTACCCTGCCGCCTACGTCCGCATTGAACTCGACGAACTCGCAATCGGCGGGAAGCTCCACGAAGAACTCGAGCCCTGCCGCACTACCATCCAGCGTAACTTCAAGCTTGAATTCTACCGATTCGGACGCTCGAGCGACCATTGAGACAAGTGCGGCGATCGCAATCATCAAGATCGCCGCGCTTACCGATCGCCGCAGACTAGTCCGCGCCATCGTCGGAGGTGTCAATCCCCTTGCTCTCAAATGCGGCCAAGAGAAGTAGACAATCTTTGATTGTAATCACGTTGTCGGAATCCCAATCCGCAGGTTTTGCACTCGACCACAAGGCATCGGACGAGGTCACGCGGTACCAGCTTTGAAGTGTCGCAATATCGGCGAGCGACAGAACGTTATCGTTATTCAGGTCGAGATTCGGCGCGTAGTCCGAGATTCCATCGGTTATCGTGATGCTCGCGGCGGCAGTAGTAATCTCGCACTTCGCGTCAGCGCCGTCGCCTACTGCGGCAATTACGGCGATCGTTGCGGATTTCAGCGTGACGGTTGCCGAGTCGGCTGTCGAGCCATCAAGTACGCGGAAACGTAAATACAGCACGGAATCTTCCGATTCATCGGAAGCGAACGCACCCAATAGTGATACGTAGTCCGAACTCATCTGACCCGCCGTCACGGTAGCGGTGCCGCCTGATTCGCTTGCCGTCAGCACCGTGAACGGACTCGCTGTTTCCGCGTACTCGAAATCAAGCACGTCCGGGTTAAACTCGAACTTCATCGAGAGATTCGCGATCGACGGCTTATCAGTCAGCAATACCTTGAATAGTACGGTGCTGCCGCGGGTTAACACGGAGTTAGCCGGAGGCATGATCTTTGCGTTCGCATTGTTCGGAATAATTGTCGGAGATTTTACGGTACTCGCGGCTTTTGTTAGATTCAGCGCGGCATCACGCAGCATAGCGGTCGCGTCGCTAACCATGGCTGCGGTAGCGTCGGCATTCGCAAGAACGAGCTCGGCAGCATTATACGCGGACTCGAACGCCGTCCACGACTGCGTATCGTATCGCCCGTCGCCGTTACCGCCGTTGATGAACGGTTCCGCACGGTCTAACGCGAGCTCGAGTTCGAACTTATCGACCGCCGCGCCTATCGGAGGTTCCGGCGGAAGCTCCGGCTCGAACTCTTCGTCGTCAACGGCGATATACGCGCCTTGTGGCGAAATCGAGTACTGCTTACCACTAAGCGTGAACGTCGCCAAATCGCCGGGAACCTTGACAATCGCGAGCTCTCCCGCCGCCAGCGTCAACGTGTTCTCAGACGCGGAGCCGCCCGAGACCGACGCGCATCCCGGCTTCGTCAAAAGGTCGAGCGTCAGCGTCGCTCCAACCTCCGAATATAGCGCTACGCAGCGTGACGTGTCGCCTTCAACCCCGAAAAACACGGGGATCGGCGAGTCTCCGGTTTGCGCAGTTATGGTGCCGTATTGACCGGAATAAGTTCCGTTTTCGCGAATGAACCCAATTGCAGTCTCAAAGTGCTGAATGACGACTTCCCCCTCTGGGACGTTGGGAACAATCGTCGCGACGCCGTTTTGCAGTGTGAGTCCGGTTTCAATTTCATTAACGTTCACCGCGATGCCGGAACCCGAAACCGGCGAGATCGGCAGCAGCGTTATGCTGACCGTTCCGACTGCGTTCGCGGCAATCAAGCGGGTCACGAAAACAGCGACGACTACAACCAGCAGGGAAAACGTCG
>JAITGH010000106.1 GCA_031280855.1 Oscillospiraceae bacterium
GTCGATGAACATCTAACCGACCAGCTCAACGATATCGCCGACGGTCGCGACGGTTTTGAGCTGTTCCTCGTTAATCGAGACGCCGAACGCGTCCTCGATCGCCATGACAAGCTCGACGACGGCGAGCGAATCGGCTCCCAAGTCGTCCTTTATAGAGGCCTCCGGCGTGACAATGGCTTCGTCGCAGCCGAGCGAGTTAACGATGATCTCCTTGATTTCGTCGAAACGGTTCATAAAACTCTCCTTACAGGAAATACCAATATTTGGTGAGATTAGGCGCAGCTCGTATCCGCACTCTTATCCCTATTATATCACACTTTTGCCGATTTGTCAAGTGTTTTTTTAACGAGCGACGCGTTGGAATCGCCGACGCGATTGCATCAGTCCGATCCTAAAGATTTAGCGCAATCCGAGAGGACGCGTTCCCGCTTGGCGAGAAACGCACGTCAGTTTACGTAACAACTTTTCTCAAAGGGCTAAAGTTTCGCCGAAATGTTACGATAATACGTATGGCGGGGTGTCGTTTTCAGCCGCATCGTGCCGATTACTGTCGAACCTGCTCGTACTTGCGAAAAAATTTTACTATTTTGCAAATAACCCCTTGCTTATTGTTGACATAAGTGTTATAATGTAACGCAGTCATAACTGTTTTGTCAACTGGCAACCTATGGTGCGAGTGCACCACTCAAACGCTTCATTCCGGAGGGCTTACCGTTGGCCGACAAACTTACCCAATCAGAGATCGACGCGCTGCTTGCGTCGCTTACCGCTACGGGCTCGGACGATTCATCGATCGAACCCACGCCGGTCGAGACGCACGACCACGTGCGCTCCTACGACTTCCGCACCGCGAACCGCTTCCCAAAGGAGCAGATCCGCACGCTTAACATCGTCTTCCAGAACTTCGCTCAGCTGTGCACGAACCAACTGACGGCACTGTTGCGTACGCCATGCGAGTGCGAGGTCTCCGCGATCGAGGAAGGCTCGTTCAACGAGTTCAATAACTCGCTGCCCAGTCCCGTTATCCTGACGATTCTTCAAGCTCCTCCGATGGCAGGGCGGCTGCTGATGGTGTTCTCGCCCGAGTGCGCGTACATGATCATCAACCGATTACTCGGCGGAGTCAGCGATGGCGGCGACCACACGAAACCGTTCTCCGAGATTGACCTTGCGATCATCGAGCGCACGCTTCGCCCGCTGTGCAATGGCTTCACGGAGGCGTGGGAGCGCATCGTCCAGCTGGATACGTCGCTGGAGCGGATCGAGACCAGCTCCCAGTTCTCGCAGATCACTTCGCTCGGCGAGGCGACGATCGTGATCATGCTGACGGTTCGCACCGGCGATATGGAAGGATTCATCAGTTTCTGCATCCCGCATACGACGATCGAGCCGATCTCGAAGGCTCTGGTTGCGCGTAACTATTTCCACTCGGTATCGAACGCGTCGGAGACTCTGCGTGCGGAGTTCTACGCGCATACGAAGCAGAAGGTGAACCGCGCCGGAGTCGGACTGACCGCGTACTTCAACGAAACGGCGGCGTCGGTCAGCGATGTGTATAACCTTCGAATCGGCGACGTTATACGGCTTGACCATCGAGTAGACGAGCCATTGCGGGTTCGAGTCGCTCACGTTGAGAAGTTCCGCGCATTGCTCGGCAGCTTTGGAGGGAACTACGCGATCAAGGTATCCGACGTCGTGCATACCGACGAAGAGCTTGACAAGTCGGATCAGCTGGTGTTTCGCGGCTAGCGCTTCGCGGTCGGCGTGTCCTTAATAGATAACCCGCTTGAATAGAGGCGAATGTATGCATTGTATGGAGGTATAGTAGGTTATGAGTCTATCTCAATCGGAGATCGATCAGATGCTTGGAATCTCGGCGCCGGAAGGCGACGGCGAGCTGTCCGGAGTGCGCATGGGCGAGATGATAGTAGACGGAGAGTTTGACCGCGAGCGATACGCGCTTTCAGCGGAAGAGAAGGATGTACTCGGCGAGGTCGGCAACATCTGCATGGGCGCGGTGGCGACGACGATGTACACTCTGCTGGATCGCCCGGTGCGGATAACCACGCCGCGAGTCAGCGTACATACGACTCGAGAGGTTTTGAGCGCGTACCAGGTTCCGTTCGTGATCGTGGAGGTCATGTATGTCAGCGGGATTGACGGAAAGAACGTACTGCTGCTGAAGGAGTCTGACGCGGCGCTGATCACCGACCTGCTGATGGGCGGTGAGGGCGTGGTGAGCGATCCGATCGAGCTTTCCGAACTTCATATGTCCGCAGTCAGCGAGATCATGAACCAGATGATCGGGGCGAGCGCGAACTCCTTAAGCCAGATCATTCATGAAAGCGTGGATATAAGCACGCCGAACTCCGGGCGAGTGGCTCTGGACGGCGACGTCTCCGGGTATCTTGACGAGTCCGATATACTCGTTCGCATAAGCTTCGACATGGAGATCGACGGACTGCTTCGCAGCCAGCTGTTGCAGCTGATGCCGTACGATCTTGCGAGGAACCTTGCGGCGCGTGTTATGGGAAGCATGGCGATTGAGAGCAACTTCACATCGGCGGAAGCGTTTGCGATTCCGCCCGACCCTGCCGCAACGTCGGCGGCGAGTGCTACGCCTGCGTACGCGCAAGCTCCCGCGAGCGCTCAGCCCGCATACGCGCAAGCTCCGGCGAGCGCTACGCCTGCGTACGCGCAAGCTCCGGCGAGTGCTACGCCTGCGTACGCGCAAGCTCCCGCGAGTGCTACGCCCGCGTACGCGCACTCGTACGCACAGGTGCCGGAGGTTCCGGTGGACATACGAGCGATGTCGTACCCGAGTTTCGGCGGAGGCGGGGCGCAAGGGTTCGGAGCCGCTCCGCTCGGATTCGGCATGGTACAGGATATTCCGCTGAAAGTCTCGGTGGAGCTCGGGCGCACTACTAAACAAATCAGCGAGATT
The DNA here is from genome assembly GCA_031280855.1 of Oscillospiraceae bacterium. Lineage (GTDB taxonomy): Bacteria > Bacillota > Clostridia > Oscillospirales > Oscillospiraceae > JAISJH01. The sequence goes on from JAITGH010000106.1 coordinate 2,945, forward strand.
TTGGACTTCTCCACGGGTACGGTGATCGTGCTGGAGAAGACTGTCGGCGATCCCGTTGAGATTATGGCGAACGGGAAGCTGATTGCTCGGGGCGAGGTCGTCGCAATCGACGAGAACTACGGCGTTCGTATCACGGATATTTTTACCTGATCGCGAGGTTAGAGACAATGACACAATCAAGCATCCTGCTGGAGACCGGCACGAACGAGCTGGAGATACTGGAGTTCACGATCGCGGGCGGCAGCTATGGGATCAACGTCGCGAAAGTTACGGAGCTGATGCAGATCCGCCCTCCGCAGCCTATGCCGAACTCTCACCCGTGCGTCGAGGGCGTGTTCCAAACTCGGGACACCGTGTACCCGATAATCGACCTTGCGCGGTACCTCAACCTTGACGCGTCGGAGGACGCGTCAAAGGACATCTACATTATAACGAACTTCAACCGCACTCGGATCGCGTTCCACGTGCATACAGTGGAGACGATCCATCGGCGGTCGTGGAAGGACATCGAGAAGCCGGATCCGATCATCTTCGGCGGAGTGGACGGGATAGTGACCGGGATCGCAAAGATCAACGGGCGGATTATCTCGATACTCGACTTTGAGAAGATCACGTTTGACATAAACCCGACGGGTA
>JAITGH010000155.1 GCA_031280855.1 Oscillospiraceae bacterium
GCGCATTTACCGCTCGTAACGCCGGCATGACCTCAAGCCGAACGCGGTTACGGGCGTACCGCGAGTCGGCGTTCGACTCGTCCTCGACGTGCGGCACAGCTCGAGCGGCAAGGTACGCGTCAATCTCACCGCGAGTCGCGCACAACATCGGGCGCACGACGCGTAACCCGGATTTGAACACGCGCTCCGGCGCGATGCCGGGCAGCGAGCCCGAACCTCTTGCAAGCTGCAATAGCAGCGTCTCCGCATTGTCGTCGGCGTTGTGAGCCGTCGCGACGGCAATCGCGCCCAGTTTCTCCGCCGCGCTTGAGAAGAACGCATACCGCGCCTCCCGCGATTCGCTCTCCGATGCGCCGAACGGCGCGGCGCCTGTCCGAGCGCCGGTCTCAAGCCGCACTCCGTGCGCATCGCAGTAGTCGCGGACGAAGTGCGCGTCGCGCTCCGAGGACTCGCCGCGCAGCCCGTGATTGAAGTGCGCGGCGGCGACTTCGAACTTGCGCATTCTCGCAAGCTCCGACATGAGGCTTAGCATACACATGGAGTCCGCACCGCCGCTAACTCCGCAAAGCAATAGCTCGCCTTGGTTCGGCAGCAATCCGCGCCGCTCCGCGTAACGCTTCACTCGACCGGTTAGAGCTGCTCGCATGGCTTATTCCCTCGTTTTTGCGATACCGAGCCATAATAGAACAGGTACTGCTGCATTACTCCCGCGAAGCCGGGGAAGCGTTCCTCCGGGAAGCGTCCGTCGAATTGCTCGCGCTCCACGCGCTTGATCCACACGTCACGGGGGAACGCGTCCTTACGCGCAAGAGCGAATAGCTCGATGCACGCGCATACTTTCGGACCGACGCCCTTAACGCTGCGAAACTCCGTAAATCCGGGCGCGTAACGTTCCGCAAGATCGTAAAGGTAACCTTCACGGTAGCCGAGCTTCAGTCCGGCAAGACTGCCCGCGACTACGTCGCTCGGTTCAGGGAATCGCCCGAATCGCTCGACGACTCGCTCAAGGCATAGCTTGATACGCGGGATGTTGTTGTTCTGACTGATGATGAAGCTGAACGCGGTCTCCCAGACGTCTTGCCGGAGTATGCGGATCCCCTTGCTGAAGTTTGCGGCGTCGGCGAGGAACGGCAGCCCGGAGCCAATCGCGGCGCGGTGGTACCCGTCGTAATCGCCGTCTATGTCGAGGTACGCGCCCCACGTGGAGTCAAGCTCGGGCTGCGAGCAATCCAGAGTAACCTCATCGCCGCGCTGCGCGATGATAAGCTCCCGCCCGAACGCGGGTACGCGGTACGTATGCTCGTCCACGCGCTGCCAGCGGAAGCACTGCCCGCTGTCCGCGATTTTGCCCGGATCGAGGTACTCGCCGTTCAGTATGACCATTCAAACTTCCTCTCCCGACGTATCGGTATGCCGAATACATCATGCTATTATAACACATTCGAAGGCAGAAATCAAGGTACATTGTGTGAACAATGCGGCCAATGTTTACAAAAAATTTACAAATAGGCGAAAAAAGTGCTTGACAAACGATGAGATGTGTGGTATAGTGAGGAAGGTTGGTGAAAGCCACTCGTACAATAGAATTCAAAGTGTCCGGGCGTCGGAGTCTTAAACGTCGCTACGGTTAACAGGGAATCGGTAATGCAGCGGAAGCTCCGGCTTGCGGTCGGGGTGGAAGTGAAACCGAACGGTGCCGCCACTGTATGTGCGCGTCCGGCTCGATGACGAAAGTCAGTCACTTACGGGAAGACAGAGCCTCGACACAAGCGCAAGAGTCAGGAGACCGGCTTTGAAGGATCGACAGCCATACCTTGCGGTCTACAAGGAGAGGCATTGACATTGCGTATAAACGGGCGCGGTGAGATCGGGTATCTCACCGCGTCCGTTTTGCGATTTCCTCCTAAATTGTTTGTTGCGCTCGGCCTGCGGCGTCGACTCTGACGGCGCCGCATGGCAGAGGGCGGCGGGATCTCATTCGACCGCACCGGCGTAAGAGCTATTGAGCGCGGATGTATCGCTATCCGACACATTCCGACTGCCGTGTGCGCAATCGCCGTATCTCAACAGCGGACGAACGTCCGTTAGCCGCGTGAGCTGCGCCGATGGTCGAGACCCGCATGAAAGGCGGTTCCACCGATGGATACCGCTAACCTCGCATCCGCCGCAAGCAACAGTGCTCAGACGCTGCAACTCACCCAAAAGGAGGAGCGCTTCTCCGGCTGATCCGAGAGAACTCTCTTACGCTTGCCGAGGAAAGTCTGATTAAACTGATATGAGAGATCCGCTATGGGGAAGTCAAAGTCGTCATAACCGACGGCGTTCCCGTCCGAGCGGATGAGATACGCAAGTCCCATAAACCGGGCGTATAGCCGCGACTGCGGGCTGTCGCCGCTACTGCTCACGTAATCTCGAATATGCTTAGCGGAATAACTGCGGGCATACCTGATTAGCTCCGTATAACGGGCGTCAAGGTTTGCCTGCGGTTATTTTTGTATACCCGGGCATTGAGCGCCTCGCTTGTTGACGGACATCGGAACATGTTGTCATCAAGCGTTCCGGACTACGGCAACAGGTTCCTATACAGTCGGAGCCGGCAGAACGCGTGCGCGTCTGTTTGGGTCTGACAAAAAAATGTAAAGGTTTACCTGTCCATAGCACTTGACAGCGGCTATAGCATGGACGCGTGGGAGGTCAATAAGGGCGTTATCTCCGGCGTAACATCGAACACGCTTGAACCGCAGGGTACCGCAACCCGTGCGCAAGCGGCGGCAATGCTGCAGCGATTCCCGGAAAAATGTGCTTGACGCGGGCTAAGAACCTGTTGACAAAGAGCGAAGCCGCCTATAACAACAAGTTCTAACTCTGCCCGTCGTCTTGAAGCAGCATCTGCGCATAGACGGAGCGCGTCGGCACTCGCCCGACCGCGGACAGCGACGCGTGCTCCGCGATGAAAATCTCCCGCGAGAGCGCGAGTATATCCGCTGTCGTCGTTGAGGCGTAGCCCGCGATCGTTTCGTCGACCGAGTGCGTGCTGCCCCACGTCATCTCTCCGCGCCCGAGCCGCGTCATTCGCGTCGCGGTACTCTCTAAGCCGAGCAGCAGGTTCGACTTGACTTGCTCGAATGAACGCTGCAACTCGTCCTCCGTAACTCCGTTGTCGACGAACCGCTTCAACTCGTCGTTCAAAGCCATCGTCGCCTCACGCTCATTCTCATGCGACAACGCGAACCCGATCGTTATCAAGCCGCTGTCGCTCTGCGCCGCCATCGCACTGTACAGCGAATAGCATAGCCCGAGTTCCTCCCGAATCTTCTGGAACAGGCGGGAGCTGACCCCTCCGCCGAGGATATTGTTGATGTGCTGGAATATGAACCTCCGCTCGTCGGTGAGCGAGCATCCGGGGAACCCAACGCAAATGTGGTTCTGCTCCGTCATCTTGTGCCGAACGAGGATCGTCGGGTGATACTCCGCAGAGTCCGGCATGTCGACCTTGCCGGACTCCAGCTCTATGAACTTCTCCGCGACGTATTCGAGATCGTCCGCGGTGTACGCGCCGCTGACCGCGACGACTACTCCGCCGCCAACATAGTGCTGCCGCATGAAGTCGAGCAACGACGCAGAGTTCAGCCTTGCCAGCGACGTGCGCGTCCCGAGGATCGGGCGTGCAAGCATACTGCCCTTATAAACCGCGCCGAATAGCCGCTCCGCCGCCATCTCGTCCGGAGTGTCCTCGTACATGTCGATCTCTTCGGTTATGACGCCGCGCTCGTTCGCCACGTCTTTCTCATCAAAGCGTGAGTGCAGTATCATGTCCGACAGCACATCGATAAGCTGCCGGAATCGCTCGTCCAGCACGCGCCCGTGGAAGCACGTTACCTCCCGCGAGGTAAACGCGTTGACCTGCCCGCCGATCTCGTCCATGACGTTCGCAAGCTCAAGTGCGGAGCGCGTCTCGGTGCCCTTAAACAGCATGTGCTCGATAAAGTGAGCCGCGCCGTTAATCTTCGGCGACTCGTACCGCGATCCTGCGGCAATCCAGACGCCGACACTTACGGAGCGCACGTGCGGCATCGGCTCTGCCACTATGCGGACTCCATTCGGAAGTACGCGTTTTTCGTAAAATTGTGTCATATGTTCCTCAATCCGTAGATTCAATCCCCCAATGGAGGTTACAACCCGCGCAGTCGTTCGTTAATCTTTCGCTGCACGATAACAGGCAGGAATCGGCACTCCGATCCCTACCTTATTCATGTTTCTCCAAATTTATCCAATCCGCAACGCCGCGCTGAAGCGCATAGCCATACGCGCCAACCAACTGCACTGCGCATCCTAATCCGGTATTGTCAGAAATTTGTTGTAGTACGAGGATAACGACCGCCGCTGTATGCGATACAGCAAGGGAGGCAAACGAAGTAATACACAAATTTCCGGCGTTACCCCTAATCCGCATCATCGCCGACGTACTGCTGCGGTTCACTCGCCGCCCGAATCGACAGCGAGATCTTCTGCCGCTCATAGTCGATTCCGGTAATGCGAACCGTGACGATCTCATCCTCCGACAGCACGTCTGCGGGCTTCTCCACGCGGTACGGCGCGATTTGAGAGACGTGGATCAAGCCGTCAACGTTCGGGATGATCTGCGCGAATGCACCGAATGTCGTAAGGCTGACAACCTTCACATCCAGCACATCGCCCTCGCGATAAGTCTCCGTAAACTTCAACCACGGGTTCTCATCAAGTTTACGGTATCCAAGCGAGATCTTCTTGCGTTCCCGGTCAACGGCGGTAACGTAGACCTCGACCTCGTCACCGATGCTGAATACGCTGGACGGCTTCTTAATCCGCCCCCAGCTGAGACTGGAAACGTGCGCCATTCCGTCCACCCCGCCGATGTCGATGAACGCGCCGAAGTTCGTAAGAGTCTTCACGCGACCCTTGTAAACCTTGCCGACCTCGATCTCGTCCCAGATCCGCTGAGCGTTCTCGCGGCGTTCCTCACTGGTGACGGCGCGGATCGAGCCGACTATGCGGCGCTTCGCCTTCGTCGCCTCCGTAATGCGGAACCGCACTTTCTGGTGCAACAACGCCGCCATAGGCGCGTCCTTCGGCAACCCGCTTTGGGACGCAGGTATGAACACGCGGAAGCCCTTAACCATCGCGACTATCCCGCCCTTGTTCTCCTCCATTACCGTGCCCTCAAGGATTTCCTTGGAGTTAACGGCGCGCTCTATGTCGTCCCAGTTCTTGGTAAGGTCAAGCCGCTTCTTCGACAGAGTCACCATGCCCTCAATGTCGTTGACTCGCATAACGTACGCCTCGACGCGGTCGCCGATCTTCACGACTTGGTCGATCTCGGCTCCCGGCTCATTGGTGAGCTCATCGGCGGGTATGTACCCGGATTGCTTCGCGCCAAGGTCAACCGTAACTTCGGTCGGGCTGACGGACATGACGATCCCGCTGACTTTCTCGCCGGTCTTCAACGTTTTGAAGTTCTGCTCCAGCAGCTGGTCGAAGCTCTCCTCCGCGCCGCTCACACCCGCCGCTGCGACCTCGCCTTCCGCCTCCGCAACGACCTCCGGCGGCGCGACCTCCGCAACGACCTCCGGCGGCGCGGCCTCCGCAACGACCTCCGGCGGCGCAACGACCTGCGGCGGCGCAAGCTCCGAAGTCTCCGGCGCAACGTGGTTCGCGACATCTGCGACGGCGTTAATCTCCTCCGTATTTTGCGTAGAATCTTTGTATTCGTCAAGCATCTTGGTATATACCTCCTCGATTAGCCGATCCGGCGTGGAAGCCCCGGCGGTTATCGCAATTGACCCGGCGCACGTCATCATGACAACAGCCGTAAGGCGAAGATCGTCCGCGTTTTCAACGAAGTATGTGCGCGGATTAAGCGAGAGACAAAGCTCTGCAAGGCGGTTCGCGTTGGAGCTTGCTCTATCGCCGACCACTACGACAGCGTCGTGACTGCGCGCTATCTGAGCCGCTTCCTTTTGCCGTTCAGACGTAGCGTTACATATTGTATCATAAAATCTTACGTTTGTACAGTCTTTTTTCAAAAATTCATAAAAAAATTTACTATCGTCCACATTTAGGGTCGTCTGGCACACAACGTCGAGCGGATCGTCGCGCTCGACCGCGCCGTCAAAGTCGTGAGGAACGCCCGCAACACTGCGAGTTGCCCAGCCCCGAGCCGCCCGAACCTCCGGGTGAGCCGCGTCGCCGAGTATCAGCAGCGTGCGACCCTCGCTTGCCGCACGCTCCGCGATTCGGTGGATTCTCGCAACGTGCGGACACGTCGCGTCCACGATCTCGCAGCCTTTCTCGGTCAGCGCGTCAAACTCCGCCTTAGCCGCGCCGTGAGAGCGTATCAGGACGGCG
>JAITGH010000206.1 GCA_031280855.1 Oscillospiraceae bacterium
AAGAGATCCTCATCGCCGGAGACGACTTTCACATCCGCAACCTTGCCCGTTTTGTCGGTAAGTCTGCCGTTCCGCAGGCCCTTACCGCCGCGGCGTTGAGGCTCGCCCTCGCCGCGCATGTACTCCGCGGATTCCGTGCGCTTGCCGTACCCGTTCTCGGTAACGGTCAATAGGAACGCGCCCTCGGTAAGCTTTACCGCGCCGACGCACTCGTCTCCGTGCTGAGTCGTAATGCCCTTAACCCCGACGGCCATGCGTCCCATCGGACGTACGTCGGTCTCCGCGAAGCAAATCGCCATGCCGGAGCGCGTCGCAATCAAGATGTTACTACTGCCATCGGTATCCAGCACGCGGATAAGCTCGTCGCCATCGTCCAGCTTGAGCGCCCGAATCCCAACGTTGCGGATGTGCTTTAGCTCCGCGACGTTCAAGCGTTTCACCGTACCGTCACGCGTTACCATGAACAGGAATTTGCCGTCATCGTCGGACATCTCGCGGAAGTGCAGCATTGCGGTGACTTTCTCATCCGGCTCCGTACCGATAATGTTGACGATGTTGCTGCCTTTCGCGGTTCGGCTTGCCTCCGGGATCTGATAGCCCTTCTTGCGGAACACTCGGCCGCGATTCGTAAAGAACAGCAGATAATCGTGAGTCGAGGCAGTGAACATAGTCTCGACGAAGTCCTCCTCACGCGTCGTCATCGCGTTAACGCCCTTGCCGCCGCGATTCTGCGACTTATACGTGTCCGCGCTGACGCGCTTGATGTAACCCGCGTGAGTAAGCGTGAAGATGCAATCCTCCTCGTCGATCAAGTCTTCTATGTCGATCTCGTCCTCAACGGACTCAATCTCCGTACGGCGGTCGTCGCCGTACTTCTCGCGAATCGCGGTAAGCTCCTCGACGATAACGTCGCGCTGCATGTCCTCGGAGGCAAGCAGCTCGAGGTAGTACTCGATCCGCGCCATCAGCTGACGGTACTCCTCCTCGATTTTCTCGCGCTCCAGACCTTGCAAGCGGCGCAGCTGTAACTCCAGAATCGCTTGAGCCTGAACCTCCGACAATTGGAAGCGTTGCATCAGCCGCTCTCGCGCATCGTTGTAGCTCTCGCGGATTATGCGCACGACCTCATCGATGTTGTCGACGGCGATTCGCAAGCCCTCTAAGATGTGGGCGCGCTCACGCGCTTTGCGAAGCTCGAACTCCGTTCGGCGTACCAGTACCTCCAGCTGGTGCACGACGTGCTCGTCGAGGATCTCGCGGAGCGTCAGCACCTTCGGCTGACGGCCGCGATTAACAAGCGCGAGCAGCGTTATACCAATCGTTATCTGCAATGGAGTGCTGGCGAACAGCTGGTTCAGCGTGACTTGAGGGTTCGCGTCGCGGCGAAGCTCGAACACCAGTCTGAACCCCTCGCGATCCGTCTCGTCGCGAAACGACGAGATGCCCTCGACGGACTTATCGCGAAGCTTGTCGTCGATATCGGACAGCAATTGCTTCGTTACCTGCTGGTATGGGATATCGTGAACGATGATCTCGGTACCGCCGCGCTCGGACGTTACGATCTCGGTTTTGGCGCGAAGCTTGATATTGCCGCGCCCTGTGGAGTACGCGGCTCTGATGCCGCTATGCCCGACGATAACGCCGCCTGTGGGGAAGTCGGGTCCCTTGATGTACTGCATGAGATCGGTCAGAGTAGCCTCCGGGTCGCGGATAACGCAGATAGCGGCGTCGATGACCTCGCGAAGGTTATGCGGCGGTATGTTCGTCGCCATGCCGACGGCGATGCCTTGACTTCCGTTAACCAGCAGATTCGGGTAATGCGCGGGCAGGACGGTCGGCTCCTTGCGGGTCTCGTCATAGTTGCGCTCGAAATCGACGGTCTCCTTATCGATGTCGCGAACAAGCTCCGCCGCAAGCCGGCTCATCTTCGCCTCAGTATAACGAGAGGCTGCGGCCGCGTGCACGTGGATGCTGCCGAAGTTGCCGTGCCCGTCCACAAGCGGATGCCGCATTGTGAAGTCTTGAGCAAGCCGTACCAGCGCGTCATAGATCGAGGAGTCTCCATGCGGGTGATAGTTACCCATAACCGGAGCGACGCACGCCGCGCTCTTGCGGTACGCCTTGTCAGGCGTGAAGCCCTCCTCGTTCATCGAGTAGACGATACGGCGGTGCACGGGCTTCAGCCCGTCGCGAACGTCCGGCAGCGCCCTCGCCGCGATTACGCTCATCGAGTAATCGATGAAGCTTTCGCGCATTTCGCGCACTATCTCAACCGGGCGAATCACCTGTTCGGGAAAGCTGATGTCCGGGTTCTTCTGCGTTGTTAACTTCCGTTTTGCCATTTTTTATACTACTTCCTGAGCATTAGACTTGGAGATACACCGGAATGTTCCACGTAGAACATCGGCTAGATATCGAGGTTCTTGACGAACATCGCGTTGTGCTCGATGAATGCGCGGCGAGGTTCGACGCGCTCACCCATCAGCGTGGTGAAGATCTCGTCGGCGGCGACCGCGTCTTCAAGCTCGACGCGAAGCAGAACCCTGGTCTCCGGGTTCATGGTGGTCTCCCACAGTTCCTCCGCGTCCATCTCGCCAAGCCCCTTGAACCGCCCGATCTCAATCTTCGCGTTAGGGTTGCCGCCGCGCATCTCCGCGCCGATGCGGTCGCGCTCCGCCTCGTCCTGAGCATAGCGCATGTCCTTGCCACGCGTAAGCTTGAACAGCGGAGGCTGAGCGATATAGACATACCCGCCCTCCACCAGCGGCCGCATGAATCGGAAGAAGAACGTCAACAATAACGTGCGGATGTGCGCACCGTCAACGTCCGCGTCCGCCATGATGATGATCTTGTGATACCGCAGGCGAGCGGAGTCGAACTCCTCTCCGATTCCCGCGCCGAGCGCAAGGATAACGGGACTGAGCTTCTCGTTACCGTATACCTTGTCCGTGCGAGCCTTCTCCACGTTCAGCATCTTACCCCAAAGCGGTAAGATCGCCTGAAAGCGAGAGTCTCGCCCGCTTATCGCGCTGCCGCCCGCGCTGTCGCCCTCGACGATATAGATCTCGTTAAACTGCGCGTCCTTGCCGTAGCAATCGGTGAGCTTACCCGGCAAAGTCGCGCCCTCGGACCCGCTTTTCCTGCGGCTGAGGTCACGCGCCTTACGTGCGGCTTCCCGAGCGTTACTCGCCGCCATCGCTTTCTCCAGGATCACCTTCGCGATTCGCGGATTCTCTTCAAGGTAGTCCGCCAACTTGCGGGATAGCATGTTCTCCACGAGAGTCCGCACGTCCGCGTTACCCAGCTTCGTCTTCGTCTGACCCTCAAACTGAGCCTCGGTAAGCCTGACACTGATAATCGCGCCCAAACCCTCACGCGTGTCCTCACCCGCCAGTTTCGCATCACCCTTGAGGAATCCCGCTTTCGCGCCATAGTCGTTCAACACTCGTGTCAAGGCGGAGCGGAACCCGGTCTCATGCATACCGCCCTCGGTCGTATGGATATTGTTCGCAAAGCTGAACGCGGTCTCCTTATAGTCGTCCGTCCATTGCAGCGCGATCTCCGCTTCGCGATCCTCGCGCCGCTCACTGAAGTATAGCACCTCGTCATGGATTGAGTTGCGGTTCTTGTTAACGTACTCGACGAAGCTGCGAATCCCGCCCTCATAACACATAGTATCGCGAGTTTCACGCCCGGGACGCTCGTCCGCGATCGTTATCTCCAGTCCCGCGTTCAGGAACGCTTGCTCCCGCAGGCGAGTGTGCAAAGTCTCGTACTCGAACTCCGTCTCGTCGAAGATCGTGGAGTCCGGCTTGAACCGCACGGTAGTCCCGGTGACGTCGGCGATACGAAGTTTCGGGGAATCAAGCTGAGTGATTGGCGTAACGACGTCGCCTCGAGCGAACTCCATCGAGTACGACTGCCCGTTCTCGGACGCGTGAACCTCGACTTGAAGCCACTCTGACAGCGCGTTAACGACGCTCGCGCCCACTCCATGCAGACCTCCGGAGACTTTATAGCCGCCGCCGCCGAATTTCCCGCCCGCATGTAGAACGGTGAATACGACTTCCAGCGCGGACTTGCCCGTCTGCTCCTGAATCCCAACGGGGATTCCGTGACCGTCGTCGCTGACGCGAATCACGTCGCCGGACTCGATCACGACCTCAATCTTTGAACATCGCCCGGCAAGCGCCTCGTCGATCGAGTTATCCACAATTTCGTACACAAGATGGTGTAGCCCGCGCAGACTTGTCGTCCCGATGTACATGCCGGGACGTTTCCGCACGGCTTCCAGACCTTCCAGTACCTGTATGTCGGCGGCTGAGTATTCGTTATTCATGTTTCTCTCACTTCTATTAGGAATAAGGATTAACAGGCTCTTATACCAACGCTGCGGAACCGCCCCGCATCGGGATTGCCATACCTTTGATCTTATTGCGATGGAACTCTGCAATGTCGGTCATCGTGACGAACGTCTGCCCGGCGCCGGCGCGCTTTAATACTATGTGACGGCGTAGGAAATCAAGCTCGCTAAGCACGTCGTCAAACAGCATGATCGGGTACTCGTTACAGTCTTCGCGAATGAACTCGCGCTCCGCAAACTTGAGCGACAGCGTTACCGTGCGCGCCTGACCTTGTGACCAGTAATCGGACTCCATGCCGTCAATGTCCAATAAGATATCGTCTTTATGCGCACCGGATATGCATGAGCCGGAGTTGATTTCCGCAGTTACTTTCGTGTTCTGATGCTCAAGCAGCTTCACACAGATCTCCGACGGTTTCATCTTACTTGCGTTACCAATACCCGCGACTGTCTTGTACGTAACATGTAACTTCTCGTTCGAGGTAGTGATAATACGATGGGACTCGGCGGCGAAGGGTGCGAGCTTCTCACAAAACATCGCACGATAGTGGATAAGTATCGCGCCCGCCTTCGCAAGTGAAACATTGTACGCCTCCAAGGTACTGCGCGACGACGGTCTATACTCCCGCAAAAGCTTCAGCTTATTATCGTAAAGCTTGCGGTATTCCGTCAAAGTCTCCGCATACTTGGGGCGAAGCTGTGAGATCACCTGATCAAGCCAGTGCCGCCGCGTCGCCGCGCCTCCTTTGGAGAGATCAAGATCCTCCGGCGTGAATAGTACGACTCGAAACGGGAGACTTCCCATAGTCTTAAGCTTGGAACCGTTAAGCTCGATACGCTTCTTTGATTCCGCACCTACGGAAACGGTTACGGTTTGCGAACGTACTCCGACTGCGCCTTCGGGATTGCCGGTTACTAAGCCTGCGGTTACGTATGCGCGTTCACTGCCGCGATGTACCAGCAGGGTATCGTCACGCGTGCGGAATCCTTTGCCCGTACACGCAAAATAGATCGCCTCGATAAGGTTTGTCTTGCCTTGTGCGTTGTTACCACATATTACATTCATTGCAGCGTCGAATTCTGTCAGTTTAGCATATTCGATGTTACGAAAGTTGATAACTTCAAGTGTTTGCAGTCTCATAATTAGTAATAGTATACTCAATTTCATCAATTCTTATAGTATCGCCCGGAAAAAGTTTCTTGCCGCGTGCAAGACATACCTGCGCGTTAACCAGCACATCGCCGGATATGATCCGCATCTTCGCTTCGCCGCCTGACGGTACGTGCCCCGCAAGCTTCAGCGCGGCGTCAAGCTTGATAGACGGCGAGTATATTTCTACTCGATTCATGCGGTTAACCGTACCGGCAAGATCATGTAAAGAAAGCGATCCTCTTCATCGGCAGAGGTTATGACGCACGGGTTGATCGCTCCGTTAAACTTCAGCGTAATCTCATCGGAAGGCGCGGCCTTCAACGCTTCCAGGATGAAGCGATTGTTGAACCCAATCTCCAGTTCGCCGCCATCGCCTTTAATCAAGCACTCGTCGTTCGCTTTTGCAATCGCGGTCATCGTACGGAACTTCGCAACTCCGTCGGAGACGTTCATGCGCAGCGGACTTTTCAACACGTCGGTGATGATGAGCGAGACGCGCTCTACGCTTGCGGTAATCGCTCTGCGGTCAACCTCAACGGTAACTTTGTACTCTTGCGGGATTGATCGCTTGTAATCGAGGAAATCGCCTTCAAGCCTGCGAGAGATGATCTCCGTATTGCGAAGCTTGCACATGATATAGCTTGAGCCGACGGTAAGCGCGGCGAAATCGTCGGAGTCGCTGCATATGTTCTTAAGCTCCGTAAGCATGTTGCCGGGTACGACAAACTTCTCCGACGGGTGTGACTCCAGCAACGGGTTACCTGCAATTATGCTTTCACGCCGCATTGCGAGACGGAATCCGTCAACTGAAACGATGGTTAGTACTCCGTTGTCAAGCTCGAATAGACTGCCCGTATGAATCGGCTTGTTGGTGTTGTCGCTGATCGCGTACAGAGTTTCGGCGATCATGCTTTTCATTGTGTTTTCCGGGATAAGGATACGGTCGTCACTGTCAACGATTGGAAGATCAGGGTAATCGGAGGCGGGCATTCCGGTAATCTCAAACTCGGACGCAAAGCACGAGATTTTGACGGTAAGATCGGTCGATTCAATCGTAAGCCTGTCGGTGGGCATCGTGCGTATGATGTCGATGAATAGCTTAGAGTTCAGCACAATCGAACCGTGAGACTCCACGTCGACCTCGAATCGAGTACGGATCCCGATTTTCATGTCATATCCGGTTAGGATAAGATCGGAACCGCTTAGTTGAAGCAGCAGACCTTCTAACGCGGGCATTGCGCTTTTTGAGGATACTGCTCGCCCGGCAATCTGAGCCGCGTTTAACAGTTCCGCCTTATCGCAGTAGAACTTCATTGTCGCCTCCATGTTTCCACAAGCTTGGTTAGTTCATTCAGGAATAAAATGAACTCAGCGCTCATAGAATAGAAAAGATAGTTATATATAATAGTAATAGTACGTAGTGCGCGAAAAATGTGGAAATGTCAACCGGTAAGCGTATTAATAGGGATTCTCATTGTGGATAATAATGTTGATAAGTTAGAAGTTTGTCCACATTGCTCAAAAAGGTGTAGATTATGTTGAAAATTGTTGATAAGTTTGTGAAATTGTTGATTACCGGCGCAATACGAGGCAAATGATCGCTGATGTACATAGAACAGGTTCGGCGGCTATTCTGAGGAGTTCAGCTCCTTTACGTCGGTAATAATATCGCGAACCGTATCAGAAAGCGTGAGATCGTCGTCCAGTAGATCCTCAATCTTGCGAATCGAATGTATAACTGTCGAGTGATCCTTGCCAAACAGTTTGCCGACTTCGTCAAGCGTGAGGTCAGTCAATTGCCGTATCAGGTACATCGAGACGTGACGGGCGAGCGAGATACTCTTCTCACGGCTGCGTCCGACGATGTTCTCGCTGGAGACGGAGTAGTGCGCTCCAACGCGTTCGATGATTTGCTCCGGGGTGCACTCCTTGGCTTTGAGGATGATGTCTCTGGCAATATTTTCCGCGTCTTGGATGCTTACGGTTCCGTCGGCGCTGACAAGTTCGCGGAATGCGAGCATCTTCTTAAGTACGCCCTCGATAAGCCGGACGTTCGAGGTGATGTTACGTGCGAT
>JAITGH010000021.1 GCA_031280855.1 Oscillospiraceae bacterium
CGTTCTCCTTCTTCTCAATGCCCTCGCCCGCTTCAAACCGGACGAACTTGACGACCTTGATCTCGCCGCCGACTTGCTTCGCCACGTTCGCAACGTGCTTCGCACATGTGATCTTCTCATCGGACTTCGCGTACTCTTGGTTCATCAGGCATACTTCCTCGAAGAACTTGTTCATGCGCCCGGCGACCATCTTCTCCGCGACTTGCTTCGCCTTATCTTCATCGAGCTTCTTCTCCCGATTCTCCTCCAGCGCCTTGTTATACTGAACCTCGCGCTCCGCCTCCATCGCCTCCGGCGTAATGACCGAGTTATCAAGGTACAGCGGACGCATTGCGGCGATCTGAATCGCAAGATCCTTCCCAAGCTCCGCAACCTCCGGCTTATCCGCGATCCCGCCGCTAACCTCAAGTTGCACCACGACTCCGATCCGCTTGTTAAAGTGCACATAGCCGAGGTTCAACCCGGAGTCATAACGCTCAAACCTGCGGATCCGGATATTCTCCCCAATTACCTGCACGCGGTCGATCAACACGTCGGCGACGGTCTTCGTCTCGCCCGGATACGTAAGCTTAAGCAACGCGTCAAGGTCGGCGGGATTCTCCGACGCTACCAAATCCGCGAGATCGCTTGCGAACGTGTGGAACAGCTCATTCTTCGCGGCGAAGTCGGTCTCGATATTGACCTCGACGATCGCAGCGACGCTCCCGCCCGTCTTAACGGCGACAACGCCCTCCGCCGCGATCCGCCCCGCCTTCTTCTGAGCAGTCGCAAGCCCCTTCTCACGCAACCACGCGATCGCCTTGTCAACGTCGCCCTCGGACTCCGTCAATGCGCGTTTGCAGTCCATCATGCCGACCCCGGTCAACTCCCGCAAGTTCTTAACATCTGAAGCGGTAAACATAATATTCGTTCCAATCCTCTCTGGTAGTAATAGTGGTCACTCCGCGCTCGGCGCGTCGCCGCCGACAGATTGCGCGTTGTACGCGCCGCGAGGCGCGTCGCCGCCGACAGATTGCGCGTTATACGCGCCGCGAGGTGCGTCGCCGCCGACGGGCGGTTGGTCTTCATCTCCGGACTTGCCCTCACGCCCCTCTTGTATCGCGTTCGCCATAGCTTGCGAGATCAGCTTAATCGCACGGATCGCGTCATCGTTACCCGGGATCGGGTAGTCGATCTCGTCAGGGTCGCAATTGGTGTCCACGATCGCGACGATCGGGATATTAAGCTTGTGAGCCTCCGCGATGGCGTTCGACTCCTTACGCGGGTCGACGACGAAAAGCGCGCCCGGCAATCGCTTCATATCCTTGACTCCGCCGAGGTACTTCTCCAGCTTCGCAATTTCATTCGACAGCTGCGTGACCTCCTTCTTCGGAAGAATGTCGAAGGTTCCGTCTTCCTCCATCTTGCGAAGCTGAGCAAGCCGATCGATTCGCGTGTGCATGGTCTTGAAGTTCGTCAGCATTCCTCCGAGCCAGCGCGCATTGACAAAGTACATCCCAACGCGCTCCGCCTCTTCCTTGACGGCTTCCTGAGCTTGCTTCTTCGTCCCGACGAACAGCAGGGTCTTCCCCTCTTCCGAGAGCTTACGAACGAAATTGTAGGCGTCGTCCAGCTTCTTGACGGTTTTTTGCAAGTCGATGATATAGATGCCGTTGCGCTCCGTATAGATGTAGGGCGCCATTTTAGGGTTCCAGCGGCGGGTTTGGTGGCCGAAGTGCACCCCGGCCTCCAGCAGCTGCTTCATTGATATAACTGCCATAACGCAGTCCTCCGTATTGTTAAGGTCGGCATTCGGGCGATGCACGGATTCCCTCGCCGAGCCCTGATTTCCGTGCATCTCTATTATACCACACTTTCCCCCATTTGTCAAGCACTTTTTTTATAACCGCCCTCAACAAATTTTAAGTCGTCTTGCGATAAAAATTCACAAAAAAACTCTTGACAAGCCGCGAAAATTTTGATATAATGCGGATATAAAGTTATTATCTGGAGGATTCCCCTATGGCAGCGGTTACAAGCTCTATCCTTAACATCGTGCCCATCGACCTTGAGTATTGCGGTCTCAAGCGCGACTCCCTAAAGGGTGAGGTCGCGGTCGTTACCGGAAGCGCCAGCAACGTCGGCCTCGGCTACGCTCGCGCTATCGCTTGGGCAGGCGCGAAAGTCGTCGTCGCCGACTTCAACGCCGAGGCAGGCGCGGAGGCGGCTCGAGTCATCAACGAGGAAAACGGCGCCGATACGGCGATCTTCGTCAAGTGCGACGTCACGCTCGAATCAGACGTCAAAAACCTCTCCGCCCAAGCCTTCGCGAAGTTCGGCAAGGTCGACCTGCTCATCAACAACGCGATGAACATGCGGCTGAACGGCAAGATCCTCGAATCACCCGTCAGCGACCTCGAGCAATCGTACGCGATCTCCGCCAGAGGCGTCGCGATGGCAATCAAGGAGTTCGTACCCGCAATGGTCGAGCGCGGGCACGGCGTAGTTACTTACAGCGCGACTCAATTCCACTACATGCCGCCGATGGTCGGCGGAACGATCTACACCGCCGGGAAAGCGGCGGCGACTTCCCTTGTTATGTCGCTCGCCAACGAGGTCAAGGGTACCGGCGTCTACGTCTTCTGCCTTACTCCCGCCGGAGTCGGTCGTTTCGACCCGTCCAGAATGCCGCCCCCCCCGCCCGCGAAAGAAGGTGAGCCTCCACGCAAGGCGCCCGACTTCGCAATGTTCGGTATGCCCGGCTTCAACGGCATGATCCCGCCGGAGTCCGGCGGCGCCGCCATGGTTTACAGTATCCTTAACGCCGAGAGAATCCACGGCTCCGGCATTATCATGAGCGACGCGTTCCTCGCCATGGACTACCCGTTCCCCAATAAGGACACCGCGCCGAAGCTCGACCCCAACGCTCGCCGCCTCACCGATATGGATCTCACTATGGCGTTCTGCACCATGGGTCCCGGTTTCGTCGGCTTCAATAACTAAACGCACGTCCCGTTGCGGCGTTCGCCGCGCATTTGTCCTGCGGCGTTCGCCGCTCGTACTGTGAGCTCAGGAGTAGGTATAAGATAGGCTAACCGCAATCGCGTGTGAAAGCACCGATTGCGGTTAGAAATTCTACCGTTATCCGGCAATGCCGGTAATCTCCGCCATTACCCGTTATTTCAGGTTGCAGAACACGTTCTGTACATCGTCGTTATCCTCAAGCATATCCAGCAACTTCCCGAGCTTCAGCAGATCCTCATCGTCGGTTAGCTCCACGGAATCGCGAGGTACGAACTCGACCTGCGCGGAGGTGAACGCATACCCGGCGGCGTCGAGCCGCTCCCGCACTGCGCCCAGCGCGTCCGGTTCCGTCAGGATCTCGAACACGTCGATTTCGCCGTCCTCACCGTCGTCCGTCGACAGCCCGAAATCGGACGCGCCGGAGTCCAGCGCGGACTCCATTACCGCGTCCTCGTCAAGCCCGTCGCTTGCAACCCGCAAAACGCCCTTGCGGTCGAAGTTCCATGCTACGCTGCCCTGCGCTCCAAGGTTGCCGCCATACTTGTCGAACGCGTGCCGAACCTCCGACGCGGTGCGGTTCCGGTTGTCCGTCGTCGTCTCCACGATTACCGCGACGCCTCCGGGACCGTAACCCTCGTACGTGCACGACTCATAGCTCGAGGAATCACCGGCGCTGGAGGCCTTGTCGATGACGCGCTTGATGTTATCGTTCGGAATATTCGACGCTCTCGCCTTCGCAATCGCGTCGCGGAGCCGAGCGTTCGAGGCCGGACTGCCGCCGCCCTCCTTCACCGCTACGATAATCTCTCGAGAGATCTTCGTGAAGACTTTCGCACGCTGCGCGTCCGTCTTGCCCTTGCGCTCCCGGATATTGTTCCACTTGGAATGGCCGGACATCAGCTAATCCTCCTTGATGAATAGCAAGTCCATCGGACAGGCGCGTACGCAGATCCCGCACGCGATACACTTCGTCGCGACCTCGCGTTCCGCCGATTTCACGCACACGCCGAACGGACAGACCTCCGCGCACTTCCCGCAACCCGTACACTTCTTCTTGTCGATCATGTACACGCCCTTCGCGTTCTGCGTGATCGCCTGCTCCGGACAGTTCTTCGCGCATTTCCCGCATTGCACGCACACCTTCGGACGCACGACTCCCGCCTTGTTCATCGCGATCCGCACCATCGACACCGCAGGATCCATCCGCTTATAGTACGCTTGTGAGCACGCGACCTCGCACCCGGAGCAACTCATACACGTTACGTCTTTTCTTGCATCAAGCTTCTTCATGTTACCTCACCTCTTTGTAAGTCCGGCGTGCCTTCAACCAGCACGCCGGAGTCTTGTGTTTCGCGCTGACGGCAGTCCGCTACGCACCGACGGCAGTCCGCTACGCGCCGACGGCAGTCGTAGAGACAAGCTTCGAGAATCCCGAGGGATCGTGGATCGCAAGCTCCGACAGCATCTTCCGATTCATGTCGATACCCGCAATCTTCAAGCCGTGTATGAAGCGCGAGTAGTTCGTCCCGTTCTGCTTGCACGCCGCGCTGATTCGCGTTATCCAAAGTCTGCGGAAGTCGCGCTTCTTCGCCTTGCGCCCAATGTACGCATATCGCAGCGACTTCATGACGGCTTGGTTCGCCATCTTGAACAGTTTCGACTTCGCGCCCCAATAGCCCTTCGCGAGTCTGATTATCTTTTTACGGCGCTTCCGAGTCGCCATTGCGCCTTTTATCCTTGCCATATCACTTGTAACGCTAACCGCCGTTCGACCCGGCCATAGCCGCGCCGCGACCGCGATTAGCTCTCCTTTCGGTTTGTAAAGTCAGCTATGGACGCGGTTACTTATACGGGATGAGCTTCTTAACTGCGGCGACGTTCGTCACATCGGCGTACACGCCGTGGCGAAGCCTACGCTTGCGTTTCGTGCTCTTCTTCGTAAGGATGTGAGACTTATTCGCGTGTGCGCGTTTGATCTTACCACTTTTTGTCAGCCTGAAGCGCTTCTTGGCTCCGCTGTGTGATTTCATCTTAGGCATGTTTATTTCCCTTCCTGATGTGGAGTTGCGTGCTTTGAGTCTGCCGGAGCCGCAGGCTTCGCCGCCGGAGCCTCCGACCTTGAGTCTGCCGGAGCCGCAGGCTTCGCCGACTTTACCGTAGCTTGAGCCTTCGGCGCGAGCAGCATGGTCATCTGCCGACCGTCAAGCTTGGACTCGGACGCTATCGTCGAGATGTCCTCACACGACGCGGCGAACTTCCGTAGTAGCTCCCGCCCGATATCGGTGTGAGCCATCTGCCGACCGCGAAACCGTATGCCCAGTTTCAGCCGATTGCCGTCGGCGAGAAACCCTCTGCCCGTCTTCACGTGGCGGTCGAAATCCGCGCTGCCGATCGTTGCGGATAGCCGGATCTCCTTCGTCTCCGTTATGTGCTGGTTCTTCTTGAACTCCTTCTCCTTCTTCGATTGCTCGAACTTGAACTTACCATAGTCCATGAGCTTGCAAACAGGCGGCGAGGCGTTCGGCTGAACCTTTACCAAGTCAAGTTCACGGTTCTGCGCGATGTCCAAGGCGGCGCGAACGGGCATTACCCCAAGCTGCTCGCCCGTCTCTGATACGACGCGTACGTCCCGGTCGCGAATCTCGCGATTGATCTGGTAGACTATAGAGCTGATATCGATTCCCCCTCTTATGATAGGTGTGTAAACCGTCCCGCATTCGCATACGCAACGCGAGAGCGGCTCCACGGACGCAAGCCAAGCCAACGAGCGATCCCTCTCACCCGTCAGCAAATACGCAGACTCCAATCACGTCGTCGAACCCGACTTCAAGACAGCAGTTCCGGCAGTATTGACCGCGACGCCATTCAGGCGTTGGGTGGAAGTCAAGCTTTCGACTCCGCTTTGTTGTTTCGCACTGTCCCTATTATACCACACTCTCGCCCGTTTGTCAAGCACTTTTTTGAAAAACTTCGAAAAAAATGCTACAACGGTATGCAACAACCGGACGCTGTTGCATACCGCTTCCGTTACTTCGAGTCGTATACGCAACCTCGAGCCAACGCAGACGGCGAGCGCCGCGCCGCGCCGCAACCTCCGCGAGCGCCGCGCCGCAATCCCCAATTTGCGTATAACTCGTAACTCGGATTACGGAATTCCGTAATCCGAACAAAATTCAACGTTTTTCGCACGCGAAGACGAACTTGGCAAAAAACGGAAGAGAGAGCGACCGAGGCGCGGCGCGTAAGCAAGCTCCATGCTCTACTCGCTCAGTGAAACCGCGAAAGAAAACGGACTCAACCCCTACGACTATCCGGTGCGAGTGTTCCGGGACGCTCCGAATGGCGCAGCGCTGGATGCGCGACTGCCGTGGTAATGCTGCTGGTGCGCATCTGTGCGCTTGTGCTTGACGGTTACGTTACTCCCATAGTTCCATCGCAAACTTGTCTTCAATCGGGTATAGCCGGGTAAAATTAAATTACTAACCGGACAGGTATGACAGGATAGCATTCTGCAGAGAATCGTGAATGGGCAGAATGTCCGGGAGGGCGCGTTTCATATGTGCCCATTTATGTTCGATGGGATTAAAATCAGGAGAATAAGTGGGCAGCATAATCAAGTTTACGCCGGAGCTATCAAGGATGGAGCGTATTCGCTTTTCGTTGTGGAATGACGCGTTATCCATCGAAACCGTTTGTCCTTTTCGTAAGCACGGCAGGAGTTCGTTCAAGAACCAGTCGTCAAAAAAGGCTCCGGTCATGCTGTGCTCATAACACTTTGGAGCAAGTACAGTTTTGCCGCACAATGCCGCAACGACGTTGGTTCTGCCGAATTTTCGGCCGCATTTCACGTCTTGCACTCGAACGCCGCGTTTCGCCCGACCATGTGTGCGGACGTAATCTTTTTCATTGCCGCACTCGTCGATAAACACGTGGTCTTCCGGCGCTATGTCGGCAATCTTCGCTATGTATTCGGCTCTGTCCTGTTCGGATTTTTCCGAGTATGTGACGCTTTTTTTATGGTGATAGCTAAAATAAGACTTGACGCACTATACCAAGCCAATCACTTTCA
>JAITGH010000022.1 GCA_031280855.1 Oscillospiraceae bacterium
TTCCGGGTCGATATATGAAGGCTGTGTGCTGGCATATGTGTATCCGTTGTTGTTGTGCGGCTTGATGTTGTATTGGGCGTTGGGATCGACAGGTCTGGGCATAGGAGTCCCCCCTCTCGGTTTATAGTACAATTGTACTATAAACCGAGAGGCTTGTCAAGCAAAAAAATCCGAGATTTCCCTTGATACCAGCGGTTTTGGCAGATGCCGCAACATTTCTAGTACAAAATAATGCAAAACTCATGTGATTAAGGAGCGCAACAGAGCCGCTCGCGGGTTTGCGATGAAGTATCTGAACCGCTACAACGCTCTGTTTGAGACGGTTTTTCGCGCCTCAGAAACGGTTGTGGAAGACGTACTGGCCCTCTTATTCGAGATGAACGGCGGCTTCGAATCGGCGGCTTCTACCAAGAACCAGAATCTGGTGTGTCTGTAGATGGTCAAGTCTTGCTGCAGCTATCACCAAAGTTTTTGTCGACTTTTTACAAGAAGTCGCGTTCCAAACCCCTCGTAAACATATATGCATTGTCAGAGCTTTAGTGAAAAGTCGTAAAAAAGTAAAAAAATGCTTGACAGCGGCGGGAGGATATGGTATGCTCTCATAGTGAGGGTTCTAACAATAAGCGAAGGCACAATAAGCGAGGTGATAATATGGATCAAGAGATCTCGAAGCTGGTGCACGCGATAGTGAACGCGAGACGCGCATACTTGCGGTCGTGGCTGGAGCCGCTTGGGGTAACCTCCGGTCAGCCCGCAGTTCTGCTGTACCTTGCGGATCATGACGGCAGTATCCAGCGCGACATCGCGGCGAACGTGAGGGTTCGAGCCGCCTCCGTCGTCTCCGTGCTTGACGGGCTGGAGCGCGGCGGACTTGTCAAGCGTGAGCCCGACCCGGATGACCGCCGAGCGTGGCGGATCTTCCTAACCGACTCGGGGCGCTCGACCTGCGAGTCCGTCCGGTCACTCTTCTCACAGCTCGACGCGCTAACCCTCACGGGCGTACCCGAATCCTCCAAGCCCGCCCTGCTCTCGACCCTTCAAACCGTCGTGGCAAACTTCGGCGCGGAGGGGTAACGCGTGGTTCCGGTGATATGTTATTGAGACGACGAGTGGTCAGGACGCGACTTTTTGAAAAAAGTCGACACCAGCGTGACGCTGGACCCATATTAGTTTCTGCGACCGTCAAGCTTGGAGACCAGCGTGACGCTGGACCCATATTAGTTTCTGCGACTGTCAAGCTTGGAGACCGGCGTGACGCCGAACCCATATTAGTTTCTGCGACCGTCAAGCTTGGAGACCGGCGTCCCCCGTAACTAATTCCCGGTTCCTAATTCCTAACTACTACAAGGAGGCGTATCTATTGTTTGCACTATTCAAGAAGTACATGAAGAGCGCGTTGATTTTCGCGATCTTGGCACCGCTGAGTATGGGCGTGGAGGTTTTCATGGACATACGGCAGCCGACGCTGATGAGCGAGATCATCGACGTCGGAATCCCGGCGGGCGATGTCTCGCTGATCGTAAGCCTTGGCAAGTGGATGGCGTTATACGCGTTGATCGGGCTGTTCGGCGGGATCGGGTGTTCGACGTGCTCGACGCTGGCGGCGACGAGGTTCGGCTCAAGCGTGCGTCAGGCGCTGTTCAATAAGATCACTACGCTGTCGTATAAGGAGATAGACGAGTTCACGACGTCGTCGCTGATAACGCGGATGACGAACGACGTCGCGCAGGTACAGCAAGTAGTGATGATGGGGCTTCGAGCGTTGGCGAGGGCGCCGTTCCAGTGTATCTTCGGGCTGATCGCGTCGTATCGGTTGAGCCCGAGGCTCGCGCTGATCTTCGTCGCGGCGATCCCGATACTCGCGATTGCGGTCGCGGTGATCATCGTGAAGGCGTTCCCGCTGTTTTCGCAAGTGCAGAAGCGAGTTGACCGAGTGAACACGGTAATGCGGGAGAACTTGCTGGGAGTGAAAGTAGTGAAGGCGTTCGTAGGGCAAACGCGAGAGAAGCAGCGGTTCGAGACGACGAACTCTGACCTTATGTCGTGGAGTATGCGCTCTGCGTTTCTGACGATCACTCTTACGCCGATCTCGACGTTCGTGTTGAACGCGAGCGTAATCGCGCTTTTCTGGTTCGGCGGTAACATGGCGATCGGCGGGTCGATTGAGACCGGAAAGATCATGGCGTTGACGACGTACTTGACGCAGGTGCTTGCGTCGATCATGCAGGTCATGATGATTCTGATGGTACTGTCGAGAGCGATGGCGAGCGCGGAGCGAATCAACGCAGTGCTTACGACGGAGCCGGAAATTCGCGACGACTTGAATCCGGAACTTCCGCAATCCGCGTCGGTGGAGTTCGATCGGGTCAACTTCCGCTACAACGACTCCGACCCGGAGTACGTTTTGAAGGACGTCAGTTTTGCGGTGAACTCCGGTGAGACCGTTGGAATCATCGGCGCGACGGGTTCGGGGAAGAGCACGCTCGTCGCGCTGATCCCTCGATTGTACGACGTAGGCGAGGGCAGCGTGCGAATCGGCGGTGCGGACGTTCGGAAGATCCCTCGGAAGCGGCTTACGCGAGACGTTGGCGTAGTGCTTCAGGAGAGCATACTGTTCGCGGGCTCGATTCGAGAGAATCTGCGGTGGGCGGATGAGGAGTGCGAGTTCGAGGTTCTGGAGGAAGCGGCGCAGGACGCTCAGGCGGCCGAGTTCATCGCGGCGAAGCCGTACGGCTATGACTCGCCGGTTGAACAGCGCGGTAAGAACTTCTCCGGCGGACAGAAGCAGCGGCTGTCGATCGCAAGGACGTTCGCTCGGCGGCCGAAGATTCTGATATTGGACGACTCGACGTCCGCCGTGGATACCGCGACGGAGGCGAAAATCCGCGAGGCGATCAAGCGGCGCGGCGGCGGGACGACTGTCTTCATCATTGCTCAAAGGATCTCCGCGATTATGCGTGCCGACCGAATCATCGTACTTGACGAGGGTAGGGTGAGCGGAATCGGCTCCCACGCGGAGTTGCTGCGCTCGAACGAAATCTATCGCGCAATCGCGGTGTCGCAACTTGGAGAGGAGGTGCTCGAGGATGGCTGATAAGAATACGAAGGGTGCGCCGAACGGTGAGTCAAACCGCCCGATGTCGAATAACGTGCTGCCGCAGCGTCAGGCGATGGGTACGGGGTTCGGATTCGGACCCGGCAGCGGACGCGGCGGCGGAGGTGGCGGCGGCGGAGGTATCATGTCGCGCCTTACATCCGAGAAACCTAAAGATGGGAAACGCACGCTCCTGCGGCTGATCAAGTACCTCGGGCGGAACATACCCGCGCTGCTGTCGATCTTCGTCTTCAGCATTCTAAGCGTAGCTGCGACGATCACGGCGACTCGGCTTAGCGGCACAATCGTGGACGAGTACATCAAGAAGCTCGACGTACG
>JAITGH010000030.1 GCA_031280855.1 Oscillospiraceae bacterium
TAGTCGAGCAGCTCCTCGACGAAGTAGCGCGGTCGCCGTTTCGACTCCGCGTAGATCTTGCCGATGTAGCCGCCCGCGACGCTCTGACCCGCAAGCACCAGGCCCGCCGCGCCCCACGCCGTGCAGATGATCGCCGCCGTCGATTGCCCGACCGCCAATAGCGCGATCGACGCGCCCAGTCCCGCGATGAACAGCAACGTGCCAAGCGTCCCCACAATGCTTAGCGGCTTCGCCGACAGCGAGGTTATCCCGTCGAACGCAAGCTCGAGCATCTTCTTAAGCGGATACTTGCTCTCGCCCGCGAACCGCTCCCCACGCTCGTAGTACACTGTGGCGGATTTGTACCCGAGCATCGGTACGAGCCCGCGCAGGTAGAGGTTGCGCTCCGGGTACTGCTCAAGCGCGTCGAGCGCTCTGCGCCCCATCAGGCGGTAGTCCGCGTGGTTGAACACGACCTCGCCGCCGAGATTCCTCAGTAGCCGATACAGGCTTTCAGCGGTGAACCGCTTGAAGAAGCTGTCCTTCTTACGTGACGACCGTACGCCGTACACGATCTCGCAACCCTCCGCGTGCTTCTCAAGCATCGAGCGCACCGCGCCGACGTCGTCCTGCAAGTCCGCGTCCATCGAGACGGTCACGTCCGCACGCTTGGAGCCATCGAGAAGCCCCGCGAGCAGCGCGTTCTGGTGTCCGCGATTGCGGCTGAGCTTCAAGCCCGCGAACATCGGGTCGGCAGAGTGCAACTCACGGATCATCTCCCACGTGCGATCCTTGGAACCGTCGTCGACGAACATAACGCGGCTATCGCGGGACGCTTGCCCACCGTTGATGAGTTCGCGAAGCAACGCGCCGACTCGCTTCGACGTTTCCGGCAGAACCTCCTGCTCATTGTAACACGGGATGACGATATAGACTACGCGATCCATACAAGTGACCTCTCTTAAGTGTACCAACGCTTGGGCCGGGCTATTTTACCTTGAACCCGGCGGTGAACTTCGGGGCGATTCGCTTTAGCGCAACGCTTATCAACAGCCCGAGCGCGGTGCCGAGCGTGTTGAGCCACAAATCGTCAACGTCCGTCCAGCGTCCGCCGATCGGGAACTGCATGCACTCGATCGCGAGGCTTAGCGTGAGCCCGCTTAACACGGTGTTCAGCGCACTTACGTGCCACAGCAGATACATGAAGAACCCTACGGGCATGAACGCCGCGATGTTACCCAAGAGATTCCACTTGAAGTAGCCGCTTGAGCCTGTCTTCTGCCATTCGTTGATCGATTTGCGTACGACTTCGAACGGTACGAAGTTGGTGAACCGTTCCGCCGAGAAGTCCCACGGCGGATACCCGATCGTCAGCCACTCCAGCCATATCAGACAGATGACGAACAGCGCAAGCCCGACTTCGTGCCGTACGCTGCTGTGCCGCTTGTGCCTGAAGCTCAGCCATAGGACTCGGCACACCAGATACACCATTATTATCGGAAGCGAGTGACTGCTTACGTATATAATCGGAAGGAAGAAACTATTCACGGGCAATAGTATAGCATAACTCGCGCCGCAAGTCAACCACTTTTTCCAACTTCTAGAGCGCAAGTATCTCGTCGATTGTAGGCAACGCCGGGATCGCTCCGCGCTTCCGCACGCAAAGCGACGCGGATTTCGCGGCGAGCGTGCCTGTCAAGCCGTCGAGCTTGCCGCCGTTCGTCAGGAACTCGTACAAGACTCCCACCCAGAACGCGTCGCCCGCGCCCGTAGTGTCCACAACGTCCGGAGCCGCGACAGCCTCAACCCGCGTTGTGTGAGTGCCCTCGCGGTAGATGTCCGCTCCGCTCGCCCCGCGAGTAACTACAGTCAGCGGAGCCGCATAGGTCAGCGCATCGCCCATCAGTTCCGCTTCCTCGTCCGAGACTTTCAATAGAGTGACGTACGGCAACAGCAACGCAACGGCGGCGCGGAAATCGTCCGCACTCTGCCATAGTGAAGCGCGATAGTTTACGTCCAGCGATACCGTCACTCCGTGCGACTTCGCGTGCTTCGCCGCCGCAAGCGTCGCGCTGCGCGAGGGCTCGGACGTCGCCGACAGCGTCCCGACGTGCAGTACGGAGCTACCCGCGATAAGCTCGAGGTCAAGCTCACGCTCACGGAGCATGACGTCCGCGCTGCGATTGCGCGAGAACGAGAACTCCCGTTCTCCGTGCGCTCCCAGTTGAACGAAGGCGAGCGTAGTGAACGCGTCGGGGTCGGTCAGCAAGTTACGGCAGTCGACGCGCTCACGCTCAAGCGTTTCGCGCAGGAACTGCCCGTGGACATCGGCACCGACCTTCCCGATGAACGCGGAGCGCAGACCCACCCGCGCAGCTCCGACCGCGACGTTCGCGGGTGCGCCGCCGGGATTGCGCTCGAACAGCTTCATCCCGGCGGACGACTCTCCGACGTCGGTGAAATCGATTAGCAACTCGCCTAATGCGGTTATGTCCATCGCACTATTCGGTCTCGGCGAGGTTATCGTCGATAAGCTTGACGAGCGTCTCGACAGCGTCGGCCTCGTCGGGACCATCGGCGATGATGGTGACTTCCGTGCCGGAGGTCACACCGAGCGAGAGCACTCCCAGCAGGCTCTTCGCGTTGACGCGGCGATCGCCGACTTCAAGTGAGATACTCGACTTGAACTCGTTCGCCTTCTGGATGAAGTAAGTAGCGGGTCTCGCGTGCAACCCGATGTCGTTCAGTACGACTGACGATTTGACTAACATGGTTAGCCCTCCCGGTATGCTTATTTGCGTATATGATAAGGGCGTGCGCTTGGACTTCTATGCTGACTACTGTTTATTATAACATATATTTCAGTCTGAGTCAATAGTTATATTACAGCTTGCGCCGCTGCGCGGATAGATGGCGGCGAAGTTTGGAGGTAACGACAATGGAGACTCGAATCGCTGACTTACGCTGTAAAGAGGTTATCAATATCTGTGACGGTCAACGACTTGGCTATGTGGAAGATGTGCTGTTTGGAATCCCCGACGGGCGAGTCGTCGCGCTGATCGTTCCCGGTCCCGCGAGATTCTTCGGACTCTTCGGGCGTGAGGACGACTACATGATCCCGTGGGATCGTATCATGCGAATCGGTGAGGACATCATCATCGTGGAGATCAGCGAGCAGAATCGGCGCAAGCGCGAAAGACGCAAGTTCTTCTAAGCCTCGAGCCGCTTGAGCTTCCGCCACTCCCGCACGATCAGCGTAACCGCAAGTACCGCCGCGCCTCCGTCGGAGATCGGACCCGCGTACAGCAATCCGCGAACTCCAAACGCGAGCGGGAGCAATAGCAGAAGCGGTACCAGCAATACGATCTGCCGAGTCAGCGTAAGCGCGATTCCAAGCCGCGATTTCCCGGTTGCCGAGAAGAAGTACGTTGCGAACGGCTGCAGCCCCGCCGCGAACGACATCAGCATGTACGTGCGCAGATACATCACCGCGAATTGCAGGTACAACGGATCCTTCGTCCCGAACAACGCCATTATCTGTGCGGGGAAAAGCTGGTAACACGCGAATGTGAACACGCTTGCCGCGACAACTGCCGTCAGTGCGGTCTTGACCGTCTTCTTGACGCGCTCGATGTTCCTTGCGCCGTAGTTGAAGCTGATTATCGGCTGTACGCCTTGCGAGATTCCGAGTATGACGCTCAGGAACAGCACTTGAACCTTGGTAATCGCTCCGACCGCCGCCAGAGGGATCTCCGACCCGTATTCCGAGACGGCTCCGTACTTGCGAACTCCGTTATTCATCGTAATTTGTACGAACATCATCGCGACTTGGTTGAGGCACGCCGCCGCTCCGACTGCTATGACGCGCCCGATAATGCGCGGGTTTAGCGGGAAGAACGCGTCTCGAGTCAAACGCATCGTCTTCGTCCTGCGAAGCAAGTAGAACATCACGATCGCAAATGACAGCACCTGCCCGACCGTCGTCGCCAGCGCGATCCCGACGATCCCCATCTTCAGCGTGAACGCGAAGATCGGATCGAAGATCACGTTGAAGATCGAGCCAACCAGTACCGACACCATCGAGAATCGCGGCGAGCCGTCCGCTCGTATGATCAGTCCCGCGCCCGCCGCGACTGCTTGTAACGGGAACCCAATCGCCACGAGCCGCGTATACGGAACCGAATAGCTCATCACCGACTCCGTCGCGCCGAACGCGAA
This sequence comes from Oscillospiraceae bacterium, assembly GCA_031280855.1. GTDB lineage: Bacteria > Bacillota > Clostridia > Oscillospirales > Oscillospiraceae > JAISJH01. Next base: position 4,198 of record JAITGH010000030.1, read on the forward strand.
GAGCAATGGGCGACAGAAGAACAGCGTTACAACCATTAGCAGTAACCCGGTCGACGCAAGCATGAACAGCGCGTTCGCGGCGGCTTTCGAGGCGGTCTTCTCATCGCCGCGTCCGAGGTTCAGGTTGAACACCGCCGCGCCTCCGGTTCCGAATAGCAGCGTTAAAGCGACGCTCGCTGTGGTTAGCGGGAACGACACGGTCGTCGCCGCCATCGCGAATTCCCCGATGCCGTGCCCGATATAGATCTGGTCGACGACGTTGTAGATCGAGGAGATGAGGAAGCTTACAACCGCTGGTATCGAGAACTTCACGACAAGCTTGCGGATACTCTCTACGCCCAGCGGATTGTCCGGCGCAGCGTTAGGTTTCATCAGAGCTCACCCGGACTTTCAACGCGCTCTCCGACAGCGGCACTTGAGTGCAACGGCTCCGCGCTTGGCAACGGCTCCGCGCCTTTCAGGAACGGGATCGCGATAAGCGCGATGATTCCAAGCACCGTTATCGCAATTTCGACCGCGTTCGCGCCCGGCAATAGGTTGCCTTTCGAGTCCACGAGGTAGTTCATCTGAATCACCGCGATCAAGTTATTCCCCAGATGAGCGGCGATGCAGACCCATATGCTGCGGTACCGAAGGTAAATGACCGCCATCACCGCACCGGAGAACATCGCGGGTATGCCTTGCGTCAAGTTCATATGCGCCGCCGCGAACAACGCCGCCGTCAGCACTACCGCCGCCCACTTCGGAAGCCAGTAGGTGCTGCGGTTGAGCGTTACTCCGCGCAGGCATAGTTCCTCGATTAGCGGCGCCAGTACTACACTTGAGAGAATCTGCAACAAGAACGGTTGTTCCTGCATTGTCTCGAGCGCGGAGTCGAACGCTTCGCTCATCGGATCCTTAACTCCCGTCAGTGACCACAGCAAGCTTGAGACGACTCCGACGGCGGGTACCGCGAAGATCGCGATCGCGGTCGCGGGTACAAGGTTGCGGCGCTTGAACTTCGGCAAGTACGTGCGCGTCTTCAGCCACATCGGCAGCATAATCGCGAGCGTCAACGCTTGCGACAGGATCTGGATCAACATATATTGCCCGCTGATTTGAAGCATAACCGCCTCGGTCAGATCGCCGATGGTTGAGACTCCGTCGTCGGCGTACACGCGGGCGAACGCGGCGATGGTGAACGGGATTGCTACGGCGAACATGGTACCGATGAATAGCAGAACCGGGTAGATCACTCGCCAGGTTCTGCGTGAGAGCGAGAACTCCGGGAAGGTCGCTCTGTCGTAGTTGTGCCGGATCTCCATATGCGTACTACCTCCTTGCGGATGCGGATGCGGCGGCAAGTTTTGCCGTTGACCATGCGATTTGCAGGTTAAAGCCCCCGGTATACGCGTCGACGTCGAGCACCTCGCCCGCGAAGTACAACCCGGGCACGAGCTTCGATTCCAGCGTCGCGGAGTTTACCTCTCGAACGTCGACGCCGCCGCGTGTGATTACCGCTTCATCAATTGGGCGAGTTCCGCTGATGTTGACTGTAAAGCGTTTGAACAGTTCAAGCAGAGTCCGCCGCTGTTGCTTAGTGATCGCGTTGACCCGAGTTTCCGGCGCGATCCCGCTGAGTCTTACAAGTACGGGAATCATCGAACGTCCCGCAAGGTCGGTGAGCGCGTTGCGGAACTCGCGATTGCGGTACTTCTCGAAGTCGCGCAATAGTCTGGCGTCAAGCTCCGACTCGCTGATCGCGGGCTTCAGATCGATTGCCAGCGTCGCGCCGCTTGAGTTCGCGGGTAGGTGCGCACTTGCGGAAAGTATCAGCGGACCCGTAACGCCGAAGTGGGTGAACTGCATCTCCCCGAAGTCCTCGAAGATTCGCTTACCGCCGAGTATCAGCGCGACTCGCACATTGCGTAGTGCGAAACCCTGCAACTCCGGGCAGAACCCGTCGTCAGAGGTTAGCGGCACCAGCGAGGGTGAAGCCGCAATCACGCGATGCCCGAGCTCGCCCGCGATTCGGAACCCGTCGCCGTCGGAGCCTGTCTTCGGATAGCTTAGGCCGCCCGTGCAGAGGATCACCGTACGTTGGAGCGTCAGTTGCTCCCGGACATACGCGGCGTCCGCACGCCGCTTGACGACCTCGATCGGAAGCTGTGCGACTCGCCGCGTCAGCGCGTCCACAACGTCGCCCGCTCGGTCGGACTGCGGGAACACGCGGTTACCGCGCTCCGTCTTCAGCGGTACGCCGAGCGCCCTAAAGAACGCGATTGCGTCGCTTGGCGGGAATCGCCTGACGGCGGAGTGGAGGAACTTCGCGTTCGTCACGACGTTGCGCAGCACGTCGTCAGGGGAGCAATCGTTCGTGAGGTTACATCGCCCTTTCCCGGTCAAGCGGAGCTTGTGCCCGAGGTTGTCCGCGCCGCCGCGCTCCACCAGCGTAACCGCCGCGCCGCTTTCCGCAACGGCAATCGCCGCCATCAGACCGGAGGCTCCGCCGCCTATCACTACTGTCGAACTCATTACTTCTCGTACACTTCGTACTCGTTCCAGATCTCCTCAAAGCTCTCGAAGCGTTCGGTTAGCGAGTCGCGGTTCTCAACGCCGATCGCGGCGACAAGCGCGTTGATGACGCTTAACGGCGCGACAAGGCTATCGGCGAAGCTGACCATATCGCTTTTCGCGAAGATGTTAAGCGTCGAGATCTTGGCAATTGGCGACGCTTCCGTGTCCGTGATCGCGATGACATGCGCTCCGCACTTGCGCACCGCGCTTAGCAGTCGAACCGCACGATGAGAGTACCGCGGGAACGAGATCCCGATTATCACGTCGTCGCGCTTGACTCGCGATAGCAGGTACTCGTCATTCTCACCGAGCACCTTGACGTTCTCGAGCAACAGATTCAGGTAGTAGCCGAGGAACGAGGCGAGCACGTAGGACGTGCGCACTCCGACGATGAAGACTCGCCTGGCGGCGGTGATTAGCTCGACGGCAGACCGGAACGTAGCGCGGTCGATGCCCTCTTGAGTCATGCGGATGTTATCCGCGTCGGCGCGAAGCACCGCGCTGACGATGTCTTGCTCGAACTGCAGCGAGTCCTTCGCGACCTCGATTCGCTGGACGCTGGTAAGCTTACTGCGCACGGTGTCCTGCATCGCCTTGCGCATCTCCGGATAGCCGGGGTAACCGATGTCTGCGGCGAATCGCACGACCGTGGACTCGCTTACGCTCACGGTCTCCGCAAGTTTGCCCGCCGTCATGAACGCCGCCTTATCATAGCTGTCCAAGATGTAAGCCGCGATCTTCTTCTGCCCGCGAGAGAATCGCTTGCTTTGATCCGTGATTATCGATAAAATATCTGTATGCATAATACTCAGCCTAGTAGGGATTAGTAATTAGGAAGTAGGGATTAGTGACGGGGGTTACGCGAAGTAGTATGTAGTGGAACAACTCCCGGGGCGCTCCCATCGTCTCTCGTAACTAATTCCTACTGCTATCACCTGCTATTATACCACAAAACGGCGCAAATGTCAAGTACTTTTTTGCGATGTTCACATAAAATTTGCATATAGCCTTCCGAGCACGCGAAGTTCCCGGCGAGAACTCTCACCGGGAACTTCAGATAACACATACCGGAATACTAAACGTCCACGAGCTCAATGTCCGCGCCCAGCGCCTTTAGCGCGAGGTCAATGCGCTCATACCCGCGCTCAATATGGTGCAATATGCCGACGTTGCTTTCGCCCTCCGCGCCGAGCGCCGCCGCGACCAGCGCCGCGCCTCCGCGAAGATCAGTCGCCTGCATCTCCGCACCCGTCAGGCGAGAGACTCCGCAGATGATCGCGATCTTGCCCTCCGTGAAGACGTCGGCGCCGAGCCGCTTGAACTCGTCAAGGTGCCTGTATCGGTTTTCGAAGATGTTCTCAATGAACACCGTCGTACCCTGCGCCATCAGGCACGCCGCCATTAGAGGCGGTTGAGCGTCGGTCGGGAATCCCGGGTACGGCTTCGTGGAGATCGGACGTGCGGCGTGAAGCGGGCGTGACCGCGTGATCTCGATTGAGCCGCCGCCGCGCTTGATTTCGATCTCGCAGCCCATCTCGCGCAGTGAGCCGATGACGGGCTCGAGGTGCTCCGCATTCACGTCCGTCAGTTCGATGTGTCCGCCGGCGGAGGCTGCCGCCGACAGGTATGTAGCGGTGACTATCCGATCCGGGATTATGCGGTGCTCTACGAGTCCGCTGTCAATCTCGGGCTGACCCTCGATAGTGATGATACCCGTACCCGCGCCGGAGATACGTATCCCAAGCTTCCGCAAGAAGCCTTGCAGATCGCTGATCTCCGGCTCTCGCGCCGGATTCGTTATGCTGGTCGTACCGGGAGTAAGGCACGCCAGCAGCATCGCATTCTCCGTCGCGCCGACGCTGGAGATCGGGAACGCGATGTGGCGGGACGCGAGCGCATCGCAACTGCGATTCAGCTTTACAGAGATTTGCCCGCTGGAGTCCTCAACGTCTCCGCCGAACTCCCGTATTGCCGACAGGTGCAAGTCGACCGGACGCGGCCCCAGTTCACACCCGCCCGGCATCGACAGCGACGCCCGACCCGCTCGAGCCAGAATCGCTCCAAGAAACACCACCGATGAGCGCATCTCGCGCATTAGCTTATCAGGGATGTCACTGCGATTCATCCCGCCGGAATCTATCATCACGCGATTCCCGTCGCGCTGAGTCCTGCACCCGAGATACTCCAGGATTCGTATCGAGACATCCACGTCGCGTAGCTTCGGACAGTTATGGATGATGGTTATACCGCGATTGAGCAGCGATGCCGCCATGATAGGCAGCACGCTGTTCTTCGCGCCCTGAACGCTTAGACTTCCGTTCAGCTTTCTCCCGCCGCGTATACGCAATTGTTCCACAGTTGACCCTCCCATTTGCTAACTTGAGCCATACTATGCAACCTTGAACTTAACTGTTCGGAATAGGAATTAGGAATTAGTTACTGTCCCGGCTTGCAAGCTCCGTTCGAGCGATCTTGAGAGTGCCGTCCTTGCCGGACTCCACAGCCCACTTGACGAGGTTAATGGTTCCGTAGCAGATCTCCAGCGCGGTGATGCATCGCGGGTGAACGCAACTGCCGGAGTTGAAGTACTGCGCCGCGCCCGGCTCCGGGAATCGCGGGCGGTGAGTGTGCCCGGCGATCAGAGACTTGCCGGTATCCGCGCACCACTTGATCAGGCGGCGCTCCGCCGTCTCCTTCTTGTTGCGATGCTCCGCCGTGCCGAGCGGCTGCTTGAACCCGAGCGATTCCATCGGCCGCCAGAGGTGCCTTACGAGGAATCGCGCAAGCCTCCAGAACGTGCTGTTCAGCGGCTCGACCTGATGCCCGTGTGTAAGGTAAAACGACTTTCCATGCTCCTCGTTACTCAGGATAAGGCTTTCAGGACAGTCAAGCCCCGTGAAGATCCGCATGGACTCGTACCCCGGCTCAGCCGGAAGCTCCGACATATGTGCGGAGCGGAACGCCGGGTTGCGTTTCACCATATCGTGGTTACCATAGAGCATAATAAGCCTGCCGTCCTTGTAAAAACGGTCAAGCAGCCAAAAGATGTGGGAGTACTCCGCGATGATCGGCTCGAAACGCTTGTTCTCCCAAAGTTCATCTCCGTCGCCCAGCTCGATATACGTGTACCCTCGATCGTAGTAGTGACTTAAAGCGTGGAAGTAGATGTTCTGGTTCTGGGCGAAGTTGTCGTTTGTGTCGCCTGTGCCGCGGTGCGCGTCGCTGACGATGACGAACTTGTCGCCTTTCATAAGTTTATGCTCACGCGCATCGCGGAACGCCTTTGTAACTCGATCAGTGTACATTCGGATCACCTCTCCCCACCGCATTATATGCGAGCTTGAAAGATGGGTGACTTATCAAGTTATGACTTACACGCACTGTTCAACATGCATAATTCGTCAAAACATGGACAAACTAGCCGTGAAACCAATCATAGACGGAGGTATCGAGATGACAACGAAAGAACTGACCGCGCTGTCCGAGCAAATCGGCAGTGAGCAAATCATGGTCAAGAAGCTGCGCAAGAT
>JAITGH010000099.1 GCA_031280855.1 Oscillospiraceae bacterium
CGCGGCTGGGTCAAGTCCGATAAGAAGCCCGCATTGAACCCAGATCTCTGGGACTCGTTGCTGAAGCTTTGCGAGACGCACTCCGTCAAGTTGCGCTGGGTCAAGGGTCACGCGGAGAATAAGTACAACGCTCGCTGTGACGTTCTGGCCGTCGCGGCCTCTCGGGAGGCGAAGACGTGCTGAGACTCGAGCGATGCGATCTCTCGCACCTACCGCAAATGCTGGAACTTGAGCGCGGCGCATTCTCCGATCCGTGGACGGAGCCGATGATTGTCGAGGAGTTGCTAAGCCCGCGCTGCTACTACCTTGCGGCGTACGAGTCGGACGCGTTCATCGGTTACGCGGGACTGTCGTCCGTACTTGACGAGGGCGAGATCCGCAACATCGCGGTCAAGCCGCAATTTCGCAACCGCGGCGTAGGCTTCGCACTACTGGACGCGTTGCAAGCGCGTGCTCGGGAGCTTCAACTCGCGATGCTAACGCTGGAGGTTCGTATTAGTAACGATTCCGCGATCGCGTTATACAGTAAGTTCGGGTTCGAGCAAATCGGCGTGCGGCGCGGGTACTATCTCAATCCGCTGGAAGATGCGCTGATCATGCTCAAACAACTGACGCAAACTTGAAGAACGCGAGTTCCGCCTGTCGAGTCAAAAGCTCCAATCCTCCCACCGTGCGCAACCCGAGTGCTCGCGCCGCTGTAAGCAGCTCCGTATCAACCGGGTCGTAGACCAAATCGTAGACGAGCGCGGAGGTTCCGCGCAGCCAGTCGAAGTCCGCGAATTGAGCGCTGCCGCGCATTCCCAGCGAGGTCGCGTTAACCACAATGTCCGCGTTCGCGGCGAGGCTTGAGAGTTCGCCGGCGCGGTCGCGTACGCTGACCATAGGCGCATCGACGCCGAACGCGGCGAACGCGGCGCGGATCGCGCTTGCGGCTCCGCCCGTGCCCAGCAACAGCGGCGTCCTCAATTTCTCCCAATCGCCCTCCAGCGATGCGATGAATCCCTCACAATCCGTGTTATAGCCGATTAACGCACCGCCACGATTCACCACCGTATTCACGGCTCCGCAACGCTCCGCAAGCGGATCGAGCGAATCGAGCAACGGTATGATCGCCTGTTTCAGCGGCATAGTGACATTGAACCCCGCGATCGGCAGAGTTCGCGCCGCTTTGACGAAATCGGGCAGCGACTCCCGCGTTACCTCGAACGCGAGATACGCGAAGTCGGCTCCGACGCGCTGTGCGAGCGCGTTATGCAACTTCGGGCTGAGACTGTGCCGAATCGGACTGCCGATTACGCAGAGTAGCCGCGTAGTGCCGGAGATCTCACTCATTCTGACCTCCCACCTCATGCGCGAGGTACTCGATCGCCGCGATATAGCCGTAACGCCCGAGCCCGCTGATCTGACCGACGCACGCGGGCGCGGTTACCGACTTGCGGCGAAACTCCTCACGTGCGTGGATGTTCGAGATATGCACCTCCACCACGGGCGTCGTGACTGACTCAATCGCGTCGTGGATCGCGTAACTGTAGTGAGTGAGCGCGCCGGGATTCAGCACGATCCCATCGCCGTCGAACTGATGAATCATGTCGATAATCGCGCCCTCGTGGTTTGATTGGCGGCACTCGACTTCCGCGCTAAGCTCGCGCCCGCGCCGGACAAGCGACTCGGTAAGCGCGGTGTAGTCGGACTTACCGTAAACGTCGGGCTTACGGCTTCCAAGCAGATTCAAATTCGGACCGTTGATTACCAGTATCCGCATATGTGCAACTCCTTCAAGATGTGGTGTGCGGCGGCGTCGGGAGCGCCGTCGTTCTCCACGGTTATATGAGCGGTTCGAGCGTAGATCTCGCGGCGCGCCTCGAGAGTGCGCTCGAGATCCGTGCGCGATTTCGCCAGCGGTCGCTGACCGGCTTGCTGTTCAAGCGAATCGAAGATGAGATCCAGCGATCGCGTTAGCAGCACTACCGTGCAGCGGCCGCGAATCTCGCGCTCGCTTTGCAGTACGGCTCCGCCGCCCAACGCGATCACTAAGTTCGTTTGCAAGCTTAACTCGAGCACTACTTCACGCTCGACGCGCCGGAACTCCGGCTCTCCCAGTCTAGTGAATAGCTCCGCGACCGTTCCGCCAAGCCGAGTCTCCACGCACGAGTCGGAGTCCGCGAATGGAAGCCTCAGCGCGTCCGCGACAAGCCGTGCGACCGTGCTCTTGCCCGCGCCGGGCATTCCTATAAACGCAATCGGGCGCGTCATTCGCTCTCCGTCGATGCATAGCACCCGAGGATCTCGAAGTACTCGCATTGCATTGCCGCAAGGTTCAACGCGTCACGCACGACTTGGTCAAGGATGTTCGCGTCTTCCATGTCAACGAAGAATCGGAAGTGATCGGGTACCGCGCCGGGGCGGCTTTCAATGCGCTTCAGGTTAATCCCGGACAGCATGAACGCCTGCAGCACGTTGACCAGAGCACCGCTGTAGTGCGGCGTAGAGAACGTGACGCTTACGGTATCGCTGCGATTGTCGTACTCCGGCTGTTTTGCGATAACGATAAAGCGAGTCTTGTTACCCTTATCGTCGCAGATGTCAGGCGCGATCACCTCAAGCCCGTGAAGCTCCGCCGCACGTCTGGACGCGACGGCGGCGTACCTGCGGCCGCCGTCTTCCGCGACCATTCTCGCGGCGACTGCCGTGTTACTCACCGCCGTAAGCTCCCAATTCTTGTTACGAAGGAATCGACTGCACTGCGAAAGACCTTGCTCGTGCGAGACCACTTCTCGCACATCTCCGATCTGCGTACCCGGAGTTGCAACGAGGCAATGCGCGATGTTCAGCCACACTTGCCCAACGATGAAGACGGGGCTGCGACGCAGCAGGTCGTACGTATCGCCAATCGCGCCGGAGCGCGAGTTCTCCAGCGGTACGACGCCGTATGCGGCGCGACCCTCCACGACTGCGTCGAACGTGTCAGAGAAAAACTCGCACGACATCAGTTCGCGATCCGGGAAGACTACGTGAGCGGCTTGCTCTCCCCACGCGCCCGCTATCCCTTGATACGCGACCGCGCCGTCAACACGAGTTCCGGATTGCGGAAAGTCTATCGCAGTCGCCAGTTCCAGCTTCTCATTTTGC
>JAITGH010000144.1 GCA_031280855.1 Oscillospiraceae bacterium
GGTTCGATGAGATGAGAATATCCATCGACGGCGAGGTCGTCAGCTTTAGCTCGCGCTCGCGATTGTAGACTCCTGTTTCGAAGAAGTCCGCGAGCACGTTGTTATCATTGGACGCACAGATCAGTCGGTTTACGGGCAACCCCATCTCCCGAGCAAGGTATCCCGCAAGTATATTGCCGAAGTTCCCCGTCGGGACGCAGAAGTTGACCTTGTCGTCCGGCTTAATCTTCCCGTAACGCACAAGCGACGCATACGCGTGGAAATAGTACACGATCTGCGGCAGCAACCGCCCCCAGTTAATCGAGTTCGCCGACGACAGCAAGATCCCCTTGCGGTCAAGCTCGTCACGGAGTATAACATCGGAGAACAGGTTCTTCACGCCGGTCTGAACGTCGTCGAAGTTACCGTCGACCGCGCAAACGCGGACGTTCGAGCCCTCCTGCGTCGTCATCTGCAACTTCTGGACATCGCTTACGCCGTCGCGAGGGTAGAACACCGTCACGGACGTACCCTCAACGTCGCGGAATCCCTCTAACGCGGCTTTACCCGTATCGCCGGACGTCGCGACCAAAATCGTGACGCGCTTCGTCTCGCCGACCCATTCGAGCGACGCGGTAAGCAGCCTCGGCAAATACTGCAACGCAATATCCTTGAACGCGCATGTCGGACCATGCCATAGCTCGAGGAATGAGAAATCGCCGAACGTTACCATCGGCGCGGGATCGCCGGACTCAAACTGCGAGCCATACGCGGACTTGGTAAGGTCGTAGATCTCCGTCTCGCTGAACTCCGGCAGGAACAGCTTCGTAATACAGAACGCGAGATCCGAATAGCCAAGTTGTATCAGCTTAAGGAGTTCAGCGGCAGTCAAACGCGGGATCGCGTCCGGTACGTACAGACCGCCGTCGTTTGCCAGTCCGCGCACGATCGCCTCCGCACCGCTTACCGAGCGGCTCACATCCCGAGTACTTTGGTAGCGCATATCATCCTCCGCAAAGTAGTATTGTAACATTATAACGCTTGGCGGCGCGGTTGTCAAGCGTGAAAAATCGCTTGACAATCCGCCGGATCTGTGGTACACTAAGCATATCTGTAATATAGGAGGTCAACCATGAAGATCACGAAGAAGCTGTACGTAGAGGGTATGTCGTGCTCGCATTGCGCGAAGAGCGTTGCGGACGCGGTCGGCGCGATTCCCGGTGTGAAGAAGGTCGACGTTAACCTTAACAAGGGGCTCGCAACGGTCAAGCTGGAATCCGAAATCGCTGATACCGTGTTCGGCGCGGCGATAACGGACGCGGGCTTCACGCTCAAGCAAGTCGCATAGCGGCTGCGGTACAAGCTCTCACGCTGTGAGGCAATGACTGCGGGCGTGAGAGTTTGCGTAGTTCTAGACCATAGGGCTCGGGCATATAGTAAACCAAACGCTATCGTACTATGGAGGCCGAACTTATGGAGCTAACCCTCAAGAAAAACAAGATACCCTTCTTCAAGAAGAAGGCGGACGCGAGCACGAATCACGAGGAGACGATGGAGATGATCGTGCCCGACAGTTTACCGGACATCCGGGAGGTGCTGGACACCGACGGGACCGCCGTTCTGCGCTCTAAGGAGTGCGATAACGGGAAGATGATCGTAACCGGCTTCGTAAGGGCGAACGTCGTGTACGTGCCTGACGGAGGCGGGATCTCTCGTGGGCTTAGCACTCAGATCCCGTTCACCGTAACGCTTGACGCGCCGGACGTAGACTGCGACTCCAGAATCCTTGCCAACTCGGAGCTATCGGGGATCGAGGCGCGGGCGCTGAACTCCCGCAAGCTTGCAATACGCGCATTCCTCAACGTCGGCGCGTCCGCTTATGGCGAAAGCGAGTTCTCGCGCTCGCCCGCGCCCGATGAGATTCCCGAAGACCTCGAGCTGCTTACGGAAACATGCGAACTCAACCCGGTCGTCGACGTCAGCGAGAAAGCCTTCACGATCTCTGACGAGATCCCGCTGCCGCCGGGTAAACCGCCGATTAGCCTTATCATCAAATCGAACGCCGCACTGGTCGCAGACGAGTTCCGCGTCGCCGGCTCGAAGCTGATCTTGAAAGGCACCGCGAACATCGTCATCGTGTACGCCTCGATGGGGATTGCTGAACTGTCGTCCGCCATACTGTCACTGCCGTTCTCAGAAGTGCTCGACCTATCCGACAGCGACGGCGCGGAAAACAAGACGTTCGACGTTACTCTCACCGCGACGAGCCTCTACGTGCAGGAGAACGGCGGCGATACCGCAACAAGCGTAAGTATCGAGATTTCCGCACTCGCTCAAGCCGTCGTGTGCAAGCGGTTCGAGGCGAGCTACATCGCCGACGCCTACAGCACCTCCTGCGAGGCAAGCTGCCGCACCGAAGAGAGCAGCGTATCCTCACTGGAGTCCGAGCAGACGTTCAAAGAAACCGTGCGAGAGACGCTCCCAACCGCCGTGAATCCGCGCAGCGTCATATGCGTGCGCGTATTCCCCAATGGGATCGTACGTGCCGCCGATGGGTACGGAGCCGCGTTCAAGGTTACCGTAACGTATTGCTCCGACGATGGTCAGACTTTGACGACCGGCGGTAAGCTTAACGCGTTCTTCGCGTACCCGGATCTTCCCGGCATTGACGACATTCGCGCAAGCGCAACGTTCGGGGAACCGTTCGCCGCCCCGGTTGCGGGCGGGATTGAGGTTCGCGTACCCGTCGAACTCCACACCCGCATCTTCCGAAGTATCCGCGTGAGCCCGGTGTACTCCGTAAGTTTGGACGAGAAGCAGCTTACGGACTATACGCAGTTGCCGTCGCTTGTGCTCCACCGCGTAACGACCGACGATACGTTGTGGGAGCTTGCGAAACGGTACAACTCGACGAGAGAACTGATACGTGAGGCAAACGAGCTTGACAGCGACTCCGCCGTCTGCGGACGAATGCTTATCATCTCGAAGAAACGCCCGAGTATCAAGTAGAGAACTGCAAAAGTCAGCTAACCGCAACCGGAAGCGATTCAGCCTCCGGTTGCGACGCGCTGCGCTCGCAACGTTTACAGATCCGCGAAGTCCTCGTAATCGTCGCAATCGTCGTCGAAGTCGTCGCGCTTCCACTCCGGCATCCACGGGAAGATTGCGCGAAGCTCATCCCAGTGCGTCAGTACCGCTGCGACTACGGTGAAGACTCCTATAATTACCGTGATGATCCCGATCAGCTTGACAAGCCCGCAAGTTTGCTTCTTATCCATGTTTCAGTTACCTCCGTGTATTGAGAGCCGCCGAGAGCGGCGACGCATATATACTATTATATACCATTAACGCGTGAATTACAAGCACTTTTTACGTAACAGCGCTCAGACGGTCTTGCGCGACTGCTACCGGTGGGAGCCTGTCGACTGCGCCCGCGAGAGCGACAGCGCACCGAACGCCGTCGCAAACGTCGCGTTCTCCGGGATCGTGAACCGCACTCCGGTCATCGCGGAGATCGCCGCCATCACGTCCGCAAACTGCGGCAAGTTGGACACCGAGCCGACGAGCACGACGTCGCTGATCCCGTCGGGGTCGTTACGCGTGAGGAATACCGCCATCATGCCGATCGTTTGAGCGATAAGGTTCGTCACGCCTCTGGCAAGATCCTCGCGCCTCGTGGTCGGGTTGACGTTGCCGAAGTTCGCCGCAGTCGCGAAGCGCGGCAACGCGGGTATGTCCTCCGCGCTTATGACTCCCATAAGCAGGTCAACGTTAGCGGGGTCGCCGAGTGCGGAAAGCTCCGACACTCTGCCGACGTCCTCCTCGCTTAGCAGCAAGCTCGAGAGTCCGAGTAACGTGCCGCCTCCGACCCCGGTACCGCCGAGCCGCGTCGCGCCGCGCTCCGTTGCGCGGATGAACGCGGTGCCCGTGCCGACGCTCGCGGCGATAACGCGGGTTAGTCCGCTAAGCTGCAACGCACCGAGCCCGATGGACTCGAACTCGCTCACTTTCTCTACGGGGATCCCGTAAAGCTCACCGGAGAAGAAACTTGCGCCGACGCCGGTAAGGCTGACGCGCTCTATGTCGCTTAAGCTCAGCCGATTCTCGTGCAGGAATCGTCCGACCGCGCCGTACATTGAGGTCGCCTGATCGGCGGCGCGTACCTGCAAAGTCGCGACAGTCCTGCCGTTCGAGTCTACGCCCGCGATTTTCGTCGTCGAGCCGCCGACGTCTACGCCCAGCTGTATCATCGCTTCGTATCCGTCTCCTCGATTTGATCGCGGAGACGCTCCAGCTCAAGCTGCTCAAGCTTACGGCGCTGCCACGCGGAGTAGATTAGCTCCAGGAACACCTTGTTATTCGCAAGCGCATAGTATACGGGAACCGTCAGGAACAGCATCCACATCGGATGCCACAGGTTCAGCGTGAACCCGAGTAATAAGTACGCGATAACCACCAGTACGGGGTACGGGATTCCGTTCAGCAACGACCGGAGTTTCTCGGGAGTCATCTCTATCCGCTCTTCCTGAGGTTTGTACTTAACCGGTTTCATGCGGGTTCACCTCCATAACGCTGTAAGAACCTGTTAAATAGGCTCCAAGCTTGCGCGACGGTCAATGCCGGGGATTCCGCTTGACGAGAACGATGCCGTCAAGGATCGCCGCGACGAGATCCGCGTTAGCTTGAGCGGAGAGACTTCTCGCCAATACGAACGCATTGCCGATCTGACTGACGACATACTGCGGCGGCAGATGGTTCAGCGCGTAGGCGCGAACATCGGCGACGCAACGATCGCAAGTACACATATCGGATTTCTCCATGTCGCGCAGCAATCGCTCTTCAACGGTGTCTTCCGTCAAGTTGTGTACCTGATATTGCCCGGATTGGGGATCTTTCATTCGCAGACACTCCTCTACATAGGCGTGTAGGATGGGAAACCGTGGAATGGTGCGGGTAGCCGGGGTCGAACCGGCACGACATTGCTATCGAAGGATTTTAAGTCCTTTGCGTCTACCTATTCCGCCATACCCGCTATTGCGCCGTTAACGGCGATTGGCGCATCTGACTGGGCTCGAACCAGCGACCTACAGCTTCGGAGGCTGCCACTCTATCCAACTGAGCTACAGATGCACTTGACAGTTTCAACTCGGTATTGTCAGAAATTTGTTGTAGTACGAGGATAACGACCGCCGCTGTATGCGATACCGCAAGGGAGGCAGACGAAGTAATACACAAATTTATGACATTACCTGCAACTCGGCGGCGCGGCTTCTCCGCCTACTGACTACTACTATACCACACCTTACACGGTTTGTAAAGAGGGGAAATACTTTTTCACGAAGTCAATCTTCTCAAGCGGAGCCTCGAACGTTCGACCGCTCAGGTACTCCAGCGTTCCCGCGTCGGAGCGGAACGCGAACCGTACGCGGTACGAGTACAACGCTTGACCTCGAACAGCACCGCCGCGGGAACCGTACTTACCGTCGCCCAGCAGCGGGTGACCGATCGCCGCGAACTGTGCACGAATCTGGTGCGTTCGCCCGGTTACGAGCCGACACTCCACCAGCGAGTGCTCGGCGGATTCGGCGAT
>JAITGH010000148.1 GCA_031280855.1 Oscillospiraceae bacterium
ACTGTCGCGACCTCCCGCGTCCTCGCACACTCGGTGACTCTTTCGTCCTCGCAAACTTCGCTGCGCTGCGCCGCACTTACGTGCGGCATTCGCTCCGCTACGTTGCTCGTCCTCTTCGGCTCGAAACGCTTCGCGGGTTTCTCGCCGAGTTGGAACGCTTTGTCTCGCTTCCCCGTCCCTCGTCCTCGTCTCTCCTGATCCATCACTACTGACATTATACCACACTTTGGCGCATTTGTCAAGTACTTTTTTCGAAAGTTTGTAACTTTTTTCGTCCAACCCCCGAGAGCACCTGAAACTGCGGGCTTCGACCCTATCGCGGCAAATGTAAACTTTTTGTGAACCAAGGTCGTAACCCCGTCTCCCGTCTCCCGTCTCCCGGTTCCCGTCTCCCGGTTAAGCGAAGCCCTCGTAGTTTACATAAACTTTCAAAATCTCTCTCTCAAACCCCACACACACGTCGGCGAAGCCGACTAACCCCCGTCCCCCACAGGGCTCGGCGAGAACGCGAAGCGTTTCGAGCCGCGTCCCCCGTCCAACTCGGCGAGAAACCAGCGTAGCGTTTCGAGCCGAAAGAGGACGAACAACGAAGCACAGCGAATGCCGCACGTAAGTGCGGCGCAGCGTAGCGAAGTTTGTGAGGACGGTGTGTGTGTGGTTTACGGATTTGGTTATGGTTTTGGTTTTGGTTACGGTATTGGTTACGGTATGTGTTTTTTGAATGCATTATCGGCATTATCGGGATTATCGGAAAAACTGCACGCAACACTCGTCCACTCGTCCCACTCGTCCTACTCACGCACTACTCGCATGCGTTGGCACTATTGCACAAACGCGAACGCTCTAACTCCCGAGAACTTGTGCAACTATCACAAACTTTGCATAATCGCAAAATAATGCTTGACTTTTACGCCAAACTGTGGTATAATGGCGATAGTAGGCGGAGGAAATAGGAATTAGGGGAACGCAAACCACGGTAAGGCTTCGTCCCCCTCGTCCCCCGTAACTCCACTCGTCCACTCGTAACCCCCTCGTCCCCCGTCGTTCCCCGTCCCCTAATTCACTAATTCACTAAATCACTATTCCCTAAAAAAAGCTATTGACAAACGGGAACGGACGTGTTATCATATTAGCAGTCTTAAGCAAAGAGTGCTAACCGCGCTCACTAACGTAGCGCTAACCGCGCTCTAACGCTAAAACACTATTCTAAGGAGGAGAACCCCACAATGAAGCTAGTCCCACTTGAAGACCGCGTTATCCTGCGACAGATCGCGGCCGAGGAAAAAACGAAGGGCGGCATAATCCTTACCAGCGCCGCTCAAGAGAAACCCCAGATATACGAAGTCGTCGCCGCCAACACGGGCTCTGTCACCGTCGACGGCAAGGACGTCAAAATCTCCGTCAAACCCGGTGACCGCGTTATCACAGGTAAGTACACCGGCACTCAAGTCAAGGTCGACGAAGATGAGCTTACTATCGTCAAACAAAGCGACATACTCGCAATCGTTCAGTAGCGGCTCCGGCCGCAACCCCGTAACGACGCGGCTCCGGCCGCAACCTTAAAGATCAAACTACTCGAAAGGAGTAACGGTTACCCCGAGGCTAACCGTTAACAATTGACAATGGCGAAAATGCTAATCTATGGCGAGGAAGCGCGCCGCGCTTTAGAGCGCGGAGTGAACCAGCTTGCGGACACCGTTAAGATTACTCTCGGCCCGAAAGGCCGTAACGTCGTGCTTGATAAAAAGTACGGCAGCCCCGTCATCACGAACGACGGCGCAACCATCGCGAAGGATATCGAGCTTGCTGACCCGTTCGAGCAAATGGGCGCGGCTCTGGTTAAAGAGGTCGCGACGAAGACGAACGACGTCGCGGGCGACGGCACTACCACCTCCGTCGTACTCGCCCAAGCGATCATTCGCGAGGGCTTGAAGAACGTCGCGGCAGGCGCGAACCCGATGGTCATGAAGCGCGGTATCGCCTCCGCAACTAAGATCGCCGTCGAGGAGATCCGCAAGATCGCAAAGCCCGTCGGCGGTACCACCGACATCGCAAGAGTCGGCACCGTCTCCAGCGGCGACGACGTTATCGGTAAGCTCATCGCCGAAGCCATGGAAAAAGTCAGCCAGAAAGGCGTTATCACCGTCGAAGAAGGCAAAACCGCCGAGACCTACAGCGAAGTCGTCGAGGGTATGCAGTTCGATCGCGGCTACATCACGCCGTATATGATCACCGACAGCGAGAAAATGGAAGCCGTGCTCGACGATCCGCTCGTCCTGATTACCGATAAGAAGATCTCCAACATTCAAGAGGTTCTGCCGATCCTCGAACAAGTCGTACAGCAGAACCGCAAACTCCTGATCATCGCGGAGGACGTGGAGGGCGAGGCTCTCGCCACCATCATCTTGAACGGACTGCGCGGTACGTTCAAATGCGTATGCGTGAAGGCGCCCGGGTTCGGCGATCGCCGTAAGGAAATGCTGATCGACATCGCAACGCTGACCGGTGGTCAAGTCGTCAGCTCCGATTTGGGCATGGAACTCAAAGAAGTCGGGTTCGACGTACTCGGTCACGCCCGTCAAATCAAAGTCGGCAAGGAATCCACGATAATCGTCGACGGCGCAGGTGTTCCCGCCGATATCCAAGGCCGCATTAAGCAAATCAACAGCCAGATCGAAATCACCACCAGCGACTATGACAGAGAGAAATTGCAGGAGCGGCTCGCAAAGCTGTCCGGCGGAGTCGCCGTAATCAAGGTCGGCGCGGCAACCGAGACGGAGATGAAAGAGAAGAAACTGCGCATTGAGGACGCGCTTAACGCGACTCGCGCCGCCGTCGAGGAAGGCATCGTCGCCGGAGGCGGCACCGTCTTCGTTCGCGCCGTTCAAGCCGTCGAGGCGGAGCTCGCGAAGCTCGAAACCGGCGATGAGAAAGTCGGCTACGCTCTCGTCGCTAAAGCGTTGACCGCGCCCGTTAAACAAATCGCGGAGAACGCGGGGCTTGAGGGCGCCGTTATCCTAAGCGAGATCAAGAAGAACTCAAGCGTATCCTACGGTTACGACGCCGCGACGGAGAAATACGGCGACTTGATCGAGGCGGGGATCGTCGATCCCGCGAAAGTCTGCCGCAGTGCGCTGGAGAACGCCGCAAGCGTCGCAAGCATGATCCTCACGATGGAGGCGCTCGTCGCCGACAAGCCCGAACCTCCCGCTCCCGCTCCCGCCGGAGCAGGCGGCGGTATGGGCGACATGATGTACTAATCCCCGCGATTTCACCTCTCGCGTGCCGCCTCGGTTCTACCCGGCGGCACGCAACTCTCGCCGCTGTAGGAGAAGCTTTATGCGCCTTTTGTTCATGGGTACGCCGGAGTTCGCGGCAGTCTCGCTCCGCGCTATCGCCGACTCCGCCGAACACGAGATCGCGGGAGTCTTCTGTCAGCCCGATCGCCCGAAAGGACGCGGCTTGAAGCTTATTCCCCCGCCCGTGAAGTCGCTCGCTCTATCGCTCGGGCTCCCCGTCTTCCAGCCCTCTTCCCTGCGCGACGCCGACACGGAGCGCATAGCGCGAAAGCTTAACCCCGACGTCAGCGTCGTCGTCGCCTACGGGCGATTGCTTCCGCAAAGCCTGATCGACGCGCCACGACTCGGCACGCTGAACGTGCACGCGTCGCTCCTGCCACGTTGGCGCGGAGCCGCGCCGATCCAGCGTGCGATTATGGCGGGTGACCGCGTCACCGGAGTTTGCGTACAGCAAATGCGGCTCGAGCTCGACTCCGGCGACCTCATCTCTTCGCGCTCCACCCCAATCGCCGCCGACGAGACGTATGGCGAGCTCTATGACCGACTCGCAATCTCCGGCGCGGAGTTGCTTACACAGACGCTTCGCTCACCGTGGAATCCAACCCCGCAAGTCGGGGAGGTTACATTCGCGCCGCCCATAATGCGTGAGGATTGCACGCTCGACCTAACGCGCCCT
This sequence comes from Oscillospiraceae bacterium, assembly GCA_031280855.1. Taxonomy (GTDB): domain Bacteria; phylum Bacillota; class Clostridia; order Oscillospirales; family Oscillospiraceae; genus JAISJH01. Next base: position 3,976 of record JAITGH010000148.1, read on the forward strand.
GCGGCGGAGCTTGCATGTCAGGTTCGAGCCCTATGCCCGAAGCCCGGCGCGTCCGTCAAACTCGGCGGCGCGTCCTTCAAAATCTTCAAGGCGCGAGTCGGCGGCGACGGCGCACTCGTCCTCCCGTGCGGAGCCAACTCTACCCTCGTCGTCGAGGAACTTCAAGCCCCCGGAGGCAAGCGTATGCGTTCCGAGGACTTCCTGCGCGGTAACCAACTCAATCTATAGCAAACTCTGCCAAGATCGCACAGCGCAATCTACCAAGATCGCACGCGCCTCGCGCCCACCGCCGCTTTCGCCGCTTTTCGCCGCTTCCGAAGCTCAAGGTCGCGCTCGATCATCACTTGATCGATCTCCTTCTCCGTAAGGTACCGTCCCGCGAACTTCGTGAACAGATCGCCGTTCAAATGGTCGATCTCGTGCTGTATGGCGCGGGATAAATAGTTGTCGGTAACGTTCAGCTCGAACGGAACCCCAAATCGGTCGAGCGCCTTGACGGAGACGAACTTCGCACGGTCAACCATCGCCCACATATTGGGAACGCTGAGGCAACCCTCGGCCGCCTCCTCACGCTCATCGGAGTACGAGACAATCTCGGGATTGATGAACTCGATGGAGACGTCCTCCGCGCCGGATATATCGGTTACGACGAACACTTTCCGCAACACGCCGACTTGCGGCGCGGCAAGCCCCATGCCCTCGTTCGCGTCGTTCGTCTCACGCAGATCGTCCAGCAATTGGTGTAGCCGAGCGTCGAAGTCGACCACCTCTCGGCTCGGGCGCAACAACGATTTGTCGCCCTGTTGTAGTACCTTGCGAAGTCCCATTCATTCCTCCATGCTTGGTATTGTCCTGAACTCCCATTATACCGCACCCAAATCCGTTTGTCAACTGTCAAATGCTCCGTTTATCCCCGCAATCGTAAGTTTCTTGAACCGCACGTCCGACGCCGCCGTGCGTATTAGCTCCGCAAACATCAAGCGAAAGCGAGAGTCCGCAACCTCCGGCACCGCAAACACTCGATAGCGATAACGATTGCTTACCCTGACCACCGGCGACGGCGATGGCCCCAGAACCCGCGCACTCGCCCCTACCGCTAACACCAACGATTTGCGTATCTCGTGAGCGCAAATCACCACTAACTGCTCGTCCATTCCCGTTACATATGCGCAATGCATCTCCACGAACGGCGGCGAGTTCGCCACATGCCGCATTCGAATCTCCCGCTCATAGAACGCGTCATAGTCCTGATTCGCCGCAAACCGTATCACCTCGTTTTGCGGCGTGAACGTCTGTATCACCGCTCGCCCGGGCTTCTCACCGCGCCCCGCTCGTCCGATTACCTGCGTAACCAGCGCGAACGTGCGCTCCTGCGATTTATAGCTCCCCGCGTACAGCGCACTATCCGGATTGATCACGCCCACAAGCGTTACATCCGGAAAGTTCAATCCCTTCGTCACCATCTGCGTACC
>JAITGH010000070.1 GCA_031280855.1 Oscillospiraceae bacterium
TCACGGCTGGCTGCCATGCCCTACTCCGTAAAATCTATTGTAACAGGAGATTATCTATGTTCAACACACCGACAATTAGGCTGGGCGTGATCGCCGTTTCTCGATCCTGCTTTCCCAAAGCGTTGTCAGAGCGGCGGCGGAGCGCATTAGCAAACGCGGCGGGCAACGGCGTGTACGAGTGTCCGATTACCGTGGAAAGCGAGATCGACGCTCAAAACGCGGTCGCCGACGTTCTCGCCGCCGGGGTTAACGCGCTCGTGGTTTATCTCGGCAACTTCGGACCCGAAACTCCGGAGACTCTGATCGCGGAATGGTTTCCCGATCCCATAATGTACATAGCGGCGGCAGAGGGCGACGGCGACCTATTCGACGGGCGCGGAGACGCGTACTGCGGACTGCTGAATTGCTCGTACAATCTCGGACTTCGCGGCAGGGCGGCGTACATTCCGGAGAACCCGGTCGGATCCGCAGCGGAGCTTGCGGAACGAATCGCGGAGTTCGTCCCGATCGCCAAAGCCGTGCTGGGGATACGCGGCTTGAAGATCATCGCGTTCGGTCCTCGCCCCGACGACTTCCTCGCGTGCAACGCGCCGATAAAGGCGCTGTACGACTTAGGCGTCGCCGTAGAGGAGAACAGCGAGCTTGACTTGCTTGCGGCGTATAACGCTCACGCGGGTGATGAGCGGATTCCCGCAAAAATCGACGAGATGCAGGCTGAACTCGGCAGCAATAAGTACCACGGAGTCTTACCGCGCCTTGCGCAATACGAGCTTACTCTGCTTGACTGGGCGGAGTCGCACAAGGGAACGCGGAAATATGTCGCGTTCGCCAATAAGTGCTGGCCGGCGTTTCAGACGGAGTTCAAGTTTGTGCCGTGTTATGTTAACAGCAGGCTTACGGCTATGGGGATTCCTGCGGCGTGCGAGGTCGACATCTACGGCGCACTGTCCGAGTTCATCGGGCTGTGCGTGTCGGATAAGCCGACGACTCTGCTTGACATCAACAACACCGTGCCGCAATCGATCTACGACAAGTCAATCGCCGGGAAGAGTTCCGCGAAGCTTTCCGACACGTTCATGGGATTCCACTGCGGCAATACTTGTGCGTCTTGCCTGAAGGATCCGCATATGGGCTATCAGCTGATCATGAAGCGGAGCCTGGAACCGGACTTGGCAGAGCCGGACATAACTCGCGGTACGCTTGAGGGTAACATCAAGCCCGGCGACGTAACACTGTTCCGCTTGCAGTCTACAGCGGATACTCGGCTGAAAGCCTATATCGCGCATGGCGAAGTCTTAGACGCGGACTGCGAAAGTTTCGGTGGAATCGGTGCGTTCTACATCCCGGAGATGGGTAGATTTTACCGCCATGTGCTGATTGAGAAGCGATACCCTCACCATGGCGCAGTCGCATTCGGGCACTATGGCAAGCAGCTGTTTGAGGTCTTCAAATACCTCGGCGTAACCGACGTTTCGTACAATCAGCCGAAGTCGCTGCCGTACCCGAATGAGAACCCGTTCGTTTGAGCCAATATCAACAGGTTCTGACTATCGCACGGCTCGCAGCTCGATCAGCTGATCGCGAATGACGGCGGCGAGTTCGAACTCCAAAGCTTTAGAGGCTTTCGCCATGTCTTTCTCGAGCTTCTCTATGAGGCGGTCGCGCTCGCGCTTGGTAAGCTTCACGCCGTCTTCCTTAGCTTTAAGCGCTTCCTCCGGCGCGCCGGAAAGCTCGAACGTGTCGCGCACAGCCTTAACGACAGAGCGCGGCACGATCCCGTGCTCGGCGTTGTAGTCGCTTTGGAGCTTGCGGCGACGTGACGTTTCGTCAATCGCCCACTTCATGGCTTTCGTAATCTTGTCGGCGTACATAATGACGGTTCCGTTTACGTTACGAGCGGCTCGCCCGATTATCTGAATCAGCGAGGTCGCGGAGCGCAGGAAGCCCTCGGAATCCGCGTCGAGAATCGCGATCAACGAGACCTCCGGCAGGTCAAGCCCCTCACGCAGAAGGTTGATCCCGATCAGCGCGTCGAACTCGCCAAGCCGGAGATCGCGCAGGATCTCCATACGCTCCAGCCCTGTGATCTCGTGGTGCATGTACCGTGCGCGGATCCCGGCTTTACGGAGGTACTCGGACAGAGACTCCGCCATCTTCTTGGTAAGCGTAGTGATGAGGACGCGCTCACCGCGCTCGGCGCGAGAGTTGATCTCGCCGATCAGGTCGTCGATCTGACTGCCGGAGGGACGCACGATAATCTCCGGGTCGATTAGCCCTGTCGGGCGAATGATCAGCTCGACGGTTTGAGCGCTGCGCTCGCGCTCATAGTCCGACGGCGTCGCGCTGACGTAGACGACTTGACGGATCTTGGAGTCGAACTCGTCATAGTTCAGCGGGCGATTATCGAACGCCGACGGAAGTCTGAACCCGAAGTCGACGAGGTTCTGCTTGCGGGCGCGGTCACCGGCGTACATCGCCCGAACTTGCGGCACGGTGACGTGGCTTTCATCGACGAAGAGGACGAAGTCGTCCGGGAAGTAGTCGATAAGCGTAGCGGGCGGCGATCCGGCGGCTCGACCCGCGATAATGCGGGAGTAGTTCTCAATCCCGGAGCAATAGCCCAGCTCCTGCATCATCTCAATATCGTACAGCGTACGCTGGCGAATTCGCTGGGCTTCAAGCAGCTTGCCCTCGGACTCCAGCTGAGCCTCGCGCTGTTCAAGCTCGGCGCGGATCTCGTTAATCGAGCGTACGATCTCATCCTTAGACGCGACATAGTGCGACGCGGGATAGACGGCGGCGAACTTGAGTTTACGCAAGACCTCGCCGGTGGTGGCGGAGATCTCCGCGATACGGTCAACCTCGTCGCCGAAGAATTGAACCCGAATCGCGACGTCGCGGCTGTAGGTCGGGTAGATGTCGACGGTGTCGCCTCGCACACGGAACATGTTGCGGTCGAATGCGACGTCGTTGCGCTCATAGCGGATCTCCGTAAGTTTACGGATCGCCTCGGCACGTTTGAGCTTCTGACCCGTGCGCAGGAACAGCGACATGCCTTTATAGGCATTCGGGTCGCCAAGCCCGTAGATACAGCTGACGGAGGAAACGACGATCACGTCGCGGCGTTCGACAAGGCTCGCGGTCGCGCTGTGGCGAAGCCGCTCGATCTCATCGTTAACGCTGCTGTCCTTCTCAATATAGGTATCGGTGTGCGGGATATACGCCTCCGGCTGATAGTAGTCGTAGTAGCTGACGAAGTACTCGACGGCGTTGTTCGGGAAGAATTCCTTGAACTCGGCGCAAAGCTGGGCGGCGAGTATCTTGTTATGCGCGAGCACAAGCGTTGGACGCTGGATGCGCTCAATAACCTTTGCCATCGTGTAGGTCTTACCGGAGCCGGTAACGCCGAGCAGCGTTTGAGCGCTCGCGCCGTTACTCAGGCCGTCGGCGAGCTTCTCAATCGCTTGCGGCTGATCTCCGGCGGGAGAATATTCGCTGATTACTTCAAATCGATCGTTCATAGTAAGTTGGTAGGTATTGTAGTTAAGTTAGTAGCGGCGCAGAGCCGGGCGAGAGTTTCCGACGCGCCCGACCCTGCGTGCGTCAGCGGTTACAGCGTAACAACGGGCTTGATCAGATCGGCCGGTTTGTTGTGCATAAGCTCCAGCCCGGTTTCGATAAACTCCGCGCCATAGAACCGATGCGTAAGCAACGGCGTAACGTCCAGTTTACCGCATGACATCAAGTTCGCAAGATAGGTCATATTCTTGCGTCCGCCGGGCATCAGCCCTCCGATGATGCGAATGTGCCCCATGCCGAGCCCCCAGCTCTCACGCGGGATTGCGATGCTCTCGCCGCTGCCGAGATAGTTAACGTTCGCGATGATCCCTGCGGGACGCACGATTTTCACGGCGGTGGAGAACGTATCGATGTTGCCGCCTGCGATGATGACTTTATCTACACCTTGATTATCGGTCGCCTCGAGGATCTGCTGTTCGATGGGGCCATGCTTATAGTTGACGAAGTCGGTCGCGCCGTAGAACTTGGCGACGTCCATGGTAAGCGGACGATTCCCGACGGCGAAGATACGGGCGGCTCCGCGCAGGTTCGCCCCCGCGACTGCCATCAGCCCGACGGGTCCGATCCCGATTACCGCGACGGTCTCGCCAAACGCGACTTCCGCAAGATCCGCTCCGTGGAATCCGGTCGGCACCATGTCCGACAGCATCACCGCGTTTTGCACGTTTATCCCGTTCGGTAGGTGCGCCAGGTTACCGTCCGCTTGGTTAACGTGGAAGAAGTCGGCGAACACTCCGTCTTTCGAGTTCGAGAACTTCCATCCGCCGAGCATCCCGCCCGCGTGCTGGTGGTAACCGCGCTGAGCGGAAACGTCCATCCAGTCGGGAGTAATGGCGGGTACGATTACTCGGTCGCCGGGTTTGAAATCGCGGACGAGCGAGCCGACCTCAATGATCTCACCGGACGCCTCGTGTCCGAGTATCAGGTTCGTACGCTCGCCGAGCGCGCCCTCCCACACTGTGTGCACGTCGCTGGTACACGGTGAGACGGCAAGCGGGCGAACAAGCGCGTCGTAGGGCCCGATTGCCGGCGTCTCTTTCTCGATCCAGCCGACTTTACCGATGCCTAGCATTGCGAAGCCTTTCATACGTTGATTCTCCGATCGTTATATATATATTTTTCACGACTATTATACCACGTCTCCGCCCCCTTGTCAAGCATAATAGTGAAAGCGAGTTCTAAGCGACGACTGGCAGATTTCCTTATCTCTAACGCCTATTATACCACAACTTGGGTCAAAAGTCAAGTGTTTTTCGCGCAGTGACGCATTTTCCGCATATTACACAAACTCTCAAGGCAAACGCTCGCCATAGTTTGTGCAATAGTGCCAAACTTTATGCATACGCAATAAAACACTTGACATTCGCACTGAAATGTGGTATAATGGCAGAAGTCAAAGTACCGGCGGGCGCAAAAATTTACGCTTGCGTTTTCGCTTAAGGTGTGTTATACTGGCAAAAACGCCCGAATCGAGGTACCCGATGTCAACCAACTCCCGGATCTGGAACCGCATGTTCACCTGCGCGTTCCTCGCAAATTTCCTGCTTTGTATCGCTCAATTCCTCGTTAACCCGCTGGTCGTAACGTACTCCAAACTGCTGGGAGCGGACGACGTGATGACAGGCGTCGTAACGGGACTGTACTTCGGCGTAGCATTCGTCGCCCGACCGTTCTCCGGTCCCGCAATCACGAAGCTTAACAAGAAGCACATCATGCTGTTCGCCTACATAATGGGATTCGTAACGAACGCGGTTTACGCGCTAAGCGGCGGGATTCCGACGTTCGTCATCGCGAGAGTCCTGCACGGAGTGCAGTTCGCGTTCATCGGGTCGCTTAACCTAACGCTGGCAAGCGATAGTCTGCCGACCGAGAAGATGGGCTCCGGGATCGGGCTGTTTGGAATCGGAGGAGCGGCGGCGACCGCGTTCGCGCCCGGGCTCGGAATGCTGATACGCGACCATGCGGCGACCTACTTC
>JAITGH010000169.1 GCA_031280855.1 Oscillospiraceae bacterium
GGAAACGGTTGTGGAAGACGTATTGACCCTCTTGTTCGAGATGAACGGCGGCTTCGAATCGGTGGCTTCTACCAAGAACCAGAATTTGGTGTGTCTGTAGACGGTCAAGTCTTGCTGCGGCTATCATCTAGTTATTTGTGAGCGTCTCGCGCAGTAACTCGAAGTGGTTCTTACGGTAGTCGATCACGCCGTCGGACTTGAGTTTGCTCATCTCTGCCGACAACGCGCTGCGCTCCACCGACAGGTAATCCGCCAGCTCCTGCCGATTGTACGGGATCTCGAACGACTTGCTGTTCCTGCGTCCGGCCTCGCCGCTCAGGTAGGACAGCAGCTTGTCCTTCGTCGTGCGTTTCGACATATGCTCCATCTTCGCGGACATCATGATGTTCTTCCACGCGAGGACGCTGATCATGTTACGGATCAGCTTGCTGTGGAACGAGCATGAGGACGAGCAAGTAGTGACGACTCGCTTGTAATCGAGGCAGAGGATCTCGCTGCGCTCCTTCGCTATGACGCTGACGGGCACGGTTTCAAGCCCGCTGCATACTGCGGACTCCGCAAACATGTCCGGCGGAGTAAGCTCCGTAACGATCGTGCTGTTGCCCCAGACGTCGTTTTTGACAAGGTGCAGACGACCGCCGACCAGCAATCCGAGGTCGGTGACTCTGTCGCCCTCAAAGTATACGATCGCATCCTTGTCATACGTCTTGAGGATCGCGCCGAGACAGTTCAGCATCGCGCCGAGATCCTCCGCACTGATCCCGTCGAAAAGTGCGGAGTTGCCAAGAATCGGGAAAAATTTTTGCATATTTGCTCCATTCCGTTGGTAATCCAACCGATTTGATGGTTCAAGTATACTATACTGTGAGTGTGAAGTCAAGACAGTCTAGTTATTAACTATATGGAGGTTCAAGTATGTTCTGTTACCAATGTGAGCAAACCGCAGGCGGTAAAGCCTGCACCGGCAAAGCCGGAGTATGCGGTAAGTCCGCACAGACCGCCGATCTGCAAGACAATCTGACCGGAAGGCTCATCGCGCTGGCAAGCTCTAACCCGTCGCGAAACGCGGAGCTTGACCGCAAGATTATCGAGGCGCTGTTCACCACGCTTACCAACGTTAACTTCAGCGACGCGGATATATCCGCGACTGCAAACGCGTTCGAGGGCACCGCTCCGTACGATATGGCGAAGCTGTGGAACGCGCCGGAGGATATCCGCACGCTGAAGTCGCTCATCCTGTTCGGCATTCGAGGCGTTGCGGCGTACGCCTACCACGCGCTGGTGCTCGGGTACTCTGACGACTCGGTAATCGGGTTCATCTACAAGGCTCTCGCGGCTATCGGAGACGACGACGCTTCAGCAGACGTGTTGTTGCCGCTAGTGCTTGGAACCGGCGAAGCTAACTTCAAGTGCATGGAGCTTCTCGACCAAGCGAATACGAGCACGTACGGGACGCCCGCGCCCGTTAAGGTTACGCAGACGGTCGAGGCGGGTCCGTTCATCGTCGTAAGCGGTCACGACCTTCGCGACCTGAAGTTACTGCTTGAGCAAACCGACGGCGCGGGTGTGAACGTGTACACTCACGGCGAGATGCTTCCGGCGCATGCGTATCCGGAGCTGAAACGGTACACGCACCTCAAGGGCAACTTCGGGACGGCGTGGCAGAATCAGCAGAAGGAGTTCGCGGACGTGCCCGGCGCGTTCCTGTTCACGACAAACTGTCTGATGCCGCCGAAGGACAGCTACTCCGACCGAGTATTCACTACCGCCGTAGTCGGCTATCCCGGGCTTGTGCACATCGGCGAAGACAAGAACTTCGCACCCGTTATCGCAAAGGCAATCACGCTTAAGGGCTATGCCAAACCGAACACGATTACCGGGGTTAACGGCGGAGATACGCTGATGACGGGGTTCGCCCACGGCGCCGTACTGTCCGTGGCCGGCACGGTAATCGACGCGGTGAAGTCCGGCGCGATCAAACGCTTCTTCCTCGTCGGAGGGTGCGACGGTTCGCGTCCCGGCCGCAACTATTTCACTGACTTCGTGAAGCAGACGCCGAAGGACACCGTTATCCTGACGCTCGCATGTGGGAAGTATCGCTTCAACGATCTTGATCTTGGCGAGATCGGCGGTCTGCCGCGAATTCTCGATATGGGACAATGCAACGACTCCTACTCGGCGATCAAAGTCGCGCTCGCCCTTGCGGAGGCGTTCGAGTGCGGTGTTAACGATTTACCGCTGACGCTGTTGCTGTCGTGGTATGAGCAAAAGGCCGTAAGCGTTTTACTGACGCTGCTGTACCTCGGGGTGAAGAACATACGGCTCGGTCCGACGCTTCCGGCGTTTGTCTCGCCGAATATCCTGAACTTCCTGGTCGAGAACTTCGGAATCGCTCCGACGACCACGGTCGAGGCTGACCTTAAGGCGATTATGGCGCCGTAGCTATTCCGGCGATTTGGCGTAGTCAACGAACCTCGGGAGCCGCACGGTTCCCGAGGTTCCGTGCGTAGGACACTACCCGAGCCGTGAGCGCAGGATGCGCGGCGCTTGACTTTTGCTTGCCGTTGTGCTATATTACAGGTATACGACTCGATTGGAGGAGGTAATGTCATAAATTTGTGTAGTACTTCATCTGCCTCCCTTGCCGTTTTTTATCCATGCCTCACCGTTACTGAATTGAGGCCGTGAAAAATCGGCGGCGGTCGTTATCCTCATACTACAACAAATTTCTGACAATACCTTGGAGGACGGTAAACATGCGGGACACTTACGTTACGGTGACATGCCAAGCGGAATCGGAGGAGCTATGCCTTAACGAGCTTTTCAAGCTTGGCTGTAAACTTCGCTTCGATCGCCGGCTTGACCACGGAGTAATGCTGATTTGCACGGATCTGCCGTTCCCCGAGTTCTCCGAGCTGGTGCGTTCAAGCCGATTGATCTTCCTGCGTCACATCGCCCCCGTCGATGTAACGCAGGAGCGTGACGGCGACGGGTTCTCAACGCTTCCGACGGAGCTTGACGCGCTTGCCGCAAGGCTCGACCCGACCGCCGCGTTCGGTGTCCAACTTCGCAAGTGCAATGTCGACGCGGAGACGGCGCACTCGCTGCGGCGGCGGATAACGGAGCACCTCGAGCGTTACGGGTTTCGCCATGACACTCGCCGCCCGCAACAGGTCGTCTCCGTCTATTGCACGGAGGATCGGCTGCTGATCGGGCTGTCGCGCACGTTCGAGAACCTCAGCGATTGGGGCGGCGGGATGCGCATGTACGCATACCGTGAGGATACGATCAGCCGAGCGGAGTTCAAGCTTTTGGAAGCGATCGAGCGCTTCGCGTTAGAGCTTCCCGTGAACGGTGCGGCGCTGGATCTTGGCGCAGCGCCCGGCGGCTGGTCGAAGGTGCTGCTTGAGCGCGGAATGCGAGTGCTTGCCGTCGATCCGGCGGAGCTCTCGCCTACGCTGAGCAGTAACCCGAACTTGACGCACTTCAAGGGTTTGGCGCAAGATTTGCCGATGGCTAACGGGCGTACTTTCGACTTGCTGACTAACGATATGAGGATGGACACGCGGGAGTCCGTTGAGATAACCAACTCGATGTCGCGGTATCTCTGTGACGGAGGGTTGGCGATCGTAACGTTTAAGCTGCCTAAGAAAGGTATAACCGCAATCGTGAATAAGGGGCTGCGCTTGCTTGAGGAGTCGTTCACGCTCCTGCACGCGAAGCAGTTGTTCCACAATCGATCGGAGATTACCGTGGTTGCTGTCAAGGGCAAGCCCTTGACAGTAGGCAGTGGTGAGGCGTGAGGAATCAGGGGACGAGGTGGCGTACTTCTGATTTCTCACTACTGCCATTATACCACATTTCGGTGCAAAAGTCAAGAGTTATTTTGCCGTTTGATAAAGTTTATGCACTATGTACAGGTGCAATCGCTTGCCACGACTAACACTTGTGCATGGTGCACAAACTTTATCAATAA
>JAITGH010000203.1 GCA_031280855.1 Oscillospiraceae bacterium
CAGACGGGCACGTACACGATCGAGGAGTACAAGCGAGCGCTGAGGTTCGTGAGCACCTTGCACGACGCGAAGATCTACGTACCGGACAGCGCGCTTGCGGAGGTGGCGGGCGCGTTTGGGGTGCGGCCGCACGGGCTTGCGGCGCGGCGCTTGCGGAGGTGGCGGGCGCGGCGCTCGCGGAGGTTGCAGCGCGGCGTTTGCATCGTTCGCGGGACTTACGGCGCGGCGTTGTTGCGGCGCTCGCGGGACTTACGGCGCGGCGTTGTTGCGGCGCTCGCGGGACTTACGGCGCGGCGCTGTTGCGGTGCTCGCGGGACTTGCAGCGCGGCGTTTGCATCGTTCGCGGGACTTGCAGCGCGGCGTTTGCATCGTTCGCGGGACTTACGGCGCGGCGCTCGCGGAGGTTGCGGCGCGGCGCTCGCGGGACTTACGGCGCGGCGCTGTTGCGGTGCTCGCGGAGGTTGCGGCGCGGCGTTGTTGCGGCGCTCGCGGGACTTACGGCGCGGCGCTGTTGCGGTGCGGAGTCGTTCGCTGTCTGCGTTGGCTCGAGGGTGCGTATACAGCTCGAAGCAGCAAAGGCGGTATGCAACAGCGTCCGGTTGTTGCATACCATATTAACATTTTTCCGCCGCCGTGCCGACTTCAAAAACTACTTGACAGAATGAAATAGTTGGAGTATACTGACAGTTGCGCTTTCATGTATACAACTTTTTGACCGTATCTATAAATTGAAGGAGAACCGACCGTATGGACCACGAAACGCGCAGAGCCAACAATGTAGCAGAGTTCGAGCGTCTGCAAGGAGTCATCCACAATACGCCGGAGTTAGTATCGGCGGTAAACGCGAGTATCACCGGGACGAAACTGTATAAGGACGCCGTTCCGCACGTTAGCGGCGAAACGATCGGCAGAGTCCGAGTGTTTGACGCGAACAGCTTCGACGTTGCTCGCCCCCTTGTCGCCGAGGGTTATCGAGTTGCCGTCTTGAATATGGCAAGCGCGACGAGTCCCGGCGGAGGCGTAGCAAAAGGCGCGAGCGCGCAGGAGGAACGTCTGTGCTGCGAGAGTACGCTCTACCCGTGTCTGAAAACGGACGAGCTTTGGCAAAATTACTACAGCTTCCACCGCGAACGCAAGAACTCGAGCTACACCGACGCGGTAATTTATACGCCGGGCGTAATCGTTTTACGGGCGAATGGTTTACCGTTGACGTTGTGACCGTCGCCGCACCGAATCTGTACGAGCGTTCCAATAGCTACTCGTCTTTCAAAAGAGCCGCGCCCCTTAGCAAAGCGGAATCCGCAAGGTGATAGTCGCAAATAGTATTGATATACTGAATGAGCATTTTTCGCTCGGTTGTAAACTCCGTATTCATGCGGGTTTGTGAACGCTAATATTTCGCAAAAACATATCGTCAATACTATTTACGACTATCACCATCCGCAAAGGTAATCCGCACTCGTATCGCCAAAGTCATGGACATCTGCCGTGAGCAGGGCGATACCGCCGTAGTGCTTGGAGCGTTGGGTTGCGGAGCGTTCCGCAATGACTCGGTGCTTGTGGCGGCAGAGTTGCGGTCACTTCTCTACGATGATGGTTACGCGAAGCTGTTTGACGTTATTGATTTCGCCGTATTGGGGCGCAAAGAGGTTGGCGTGAAAAACTACCACGAGTTCAGCGCGGCGTTACAACTACCGGACGAGGCGTCGGCGTGAGAAGTAACTCCGTCAGAGTATCGTCCGTCTTCCCCGCTTCGGTTGATTCCGTGTGGGACAAGCTGCAACGCCTTGACACGTTGCAGTTTATAGCGCGGCCTTACGCGGTCTTCAAGCCGCTCGGCGATGCAAGTCTAACGTGGCGGGAGGGCGAAACGGCGCGGTTCTCACTTTGGCTATTCGGAGTTATACCGTTCGGCGTTCACAATATTAACGTGGTGTCTTTCGACCGCAAAACGCTGACGGTTCAGACGCGTGAGGGCAACAAATTCGTTCCTCTCTGGAATCATAAGATTACGCTTAAACCGCTTGACGGCGGCAATACGGCTTACACAGATGAGGTTGAACTGTTCGCGAGTTGGGTTACGCCGATTGTCTATGTTTGGAGCGTGATGTTTTACAAGCACAGGCAGCGCAAATGGTGCAAACTGCTGAAATAGAACGATAGTAGTAGGTGCTAACATGCCGTTCAGCATAATCCGCGCCGACATTATGACGCTCAGAGTAGATGCGATCGTCAATCTTGCCGGCACCGATTTCGGATTTAGCTCAGCAGTCCACTCACCCACTACCGCATTATACCACACTTTGGCGCATTTGTCAAGCTTTTTCTTGCGGTTACGCAAAGTTTGTGTACCATACACAAGTGCGACGAGCCAATGCCGTCTGAACCTGTGCATGGTGCACAAACTTAGCAAGATCTCGAAAAAAGTACTTGACAAACGCACCGAAGTGTGGTATAATAGGAATTGGTAATTAGGTAATAGGGGGACGAGAGTTACGGCTCCGAACCCCCAATTAGCCTCTGCAATTGTCAAACGTACCCCATCCCGCATACCTCTACCCCACGCGAGAACGAAGAATCGAGGACAACACAATGTCATACAATGGCGACGGGTATCTGATCAACACGCCCGAGGGCACGCGTGACGTGCTTTGGGACGATTGCAAATCCGCACGCGGGATTGAGACTGCGCTGGTCGCGCTGTTCTCGCGGCAGGGCTATCGCGAGGTTCGCACGCCCGTGCTGGAGTACTACGATCTGTTCATGCGAGCGCGCAACCCGATCTCGCCGGACAGCATGGTGAAGCTGGTCGGTCGTGACGGAGGTCTGCTGGTACTGCGTCCCGACTGCACGACTCCGATTGCGCGGATCGTCGCGACTCGGCTGGAGGACATGCCGCAGCGGCTGTTCTACTGCCAAAGCGTTTTCAGGCTTGCCGCAAACAGCCGCGGGGAGAACTGTGAGACCGCACAGTGCGGCGTGGAGCTTTTCGGCATACCGGGATTTGAGGGCGACGCGGAGATCGTCGCGCTTGCCGTCGATGCGCTCACCGCGCTTGGAGCGGACTCGTTTTGCCTCGAGCTTGGCGGACTACCGCAGAGCGAGCTGGAGGCAATCCGCGAATCGCTCGGCGAGACTCGCGCAAGTTACGTACGCTTCGAGCCGGAGTTGCATCAGGACATCGACTACTACACCGGGCTGGTGTTCCGCGCCTACGCGCCGGGTACGGGCAAGGCGATTCTCGCCGGAGGCCGGTACGACAAGCTTACCGGGGACTTCGGGCGCGACGTGCCCGCCGTCGGATTCGCGGTCTACGTTGACGAGGTTCGCAAGCTTCACGATGCGCCGAGGGCTAACTCCCGCGTTCGTATCGCGGTCGCGAAGGGCAGAGTGCTGTCCGACTTCGCCGCACTGGTTGCAAAACTGGGCTTCGCGATCGACTCCGCGCTCGACGATCGTAAGCTGGTGCGCGATATCCCGAACTCGAACCTCAGTCTGGTGCTTGCGAAGTCCGCCGACGTAATCACGTACGTCGAGCACGGCGTGTGCGAGCTTGGCGTCGTCGGGCGCGACACGATACTGGAGCTTGGCGGCGACTTCACGGAGCTGCTCGACCTCAAATTCGGGGAGTGCCGATTCGCGCTTGCGGGACCGAGCGGACTCTCGCCCGACGCTGTGCACGTCGCCGCCAGCAAGTACCCGAACGTTGCGCGTGAATACTTTACCGCGCTGGGAAGCAATGTGGACATCATCAAGATTGACGGCTCGGTCGAGCTTGCGCCGATACTCGGGCTTGCGGACGCGATCGTTGACCTCGTCCAGACCGGCGGAACGCTGAAAGCGAATGGGCTGGAGGTGCTTGATGAGATCAGCCGGATAACCGGCAGACTGATCGCGAACAAGGCCGCGCTGCGGCTTCGCAAGCCGGAACTCGCCGAGCTTACGGATCGCCTGCGGCTCGCGCTCGGGTAAGCTCACGTTCGCTTGCGATTTCAATGCCGACCGCACCCTTACCCGAGACGTGAGCTATCGCCGTCAACCCGCTAAAGTCAGCGCGTCTTCGCTGTCCGCGTCGAACGCCTCGACGAAGATCGTTTCGCCGTAGTAGACCGTGTAGATGTCGCTTGTGTACCTATCCACCCAGTAGTCGTACATCGGGGTGCGCATGACAATGTAACGGTCGTTTGCCTCCGTAACCTCAAGTTCCGTAATCCATTTGCGCCAGAGCGTGTCCTCACGGAAATCGGGGTCGGCGGCGTCGTCCGTCACGCCCGCATTAAGTTCGTCCTCCGTGAGAGCCGCGTACGCTCCGAACTTCTTCTCGTAAGCGTAAACGAGCTTATCCCAGAGCGTGTCGCGAGCCATGGATTTCGTCAGCACGTCCTCGTAATCTTCGGGGTAGAGGGAAACGACGATCTGCCTGCCGCGCTCAAGGATCCGCGTCCCCGCGCCGGAGTCGCTCTCACCGTCGTACCACTCGACGGTCGCGCCGAATTGCTCGCAAACGAAGCGCAGCGGCACGTAGAAATAGCCGTCGGCGTATGGCTCAACGTCCAGCTCGAAGCGTTCGCCGTTCACGGTCGCCTCGCGCTTACCGCTGGTTATGGAGACCACCGTGTCTCCGAATGTGATGTCCACGTTCTCGCCGGATTCGTCTACCTCAACCTTCGCGGAGAATGAAAGCGGACTCGTAAACCACGCAACGGAAATCAGCGTTCGCCCGTTCACGATGTCAACGTCGCGATTCATGAGCGAGCCGTTGAAAAACACCATCGTGCCGACGTCAGCCGCTGCGTCGTCCGCGCTCCACGCGACGTGAAAGTTCGTGCCCGCGATATTGGTGGACGCGATCTCCGCCGCTAATGCGGGTTGGATTACCATCATCGCCGCCAGCAACGCGGCGATAAGAGCGAGTTTCTTCATGATTATATCCTCCATATTAGTTTGAGTTACAGATTACTGCCGCCGGAACTTCACATCAGCGGGTTCGCATGCCACTACGTGCAACGTACAACCGCTAAGCTCCAGCCGACGATGCTTTCCAGCATCGCTTGAAGAAGAACCGCGCCGCCCTCCGCCGCCTCAACCGGATAGTTTAGCTCGATCTCAAACGTCTCACCATCTAACTGTACGCGCTCATAGCGGGTCGCCGTTCCGGCGATTACCGCGTCCGCCGGCTTTACGGAATCGCCGGACACCTTATATATGCGCATGTTGATCTTATCGGAAAGCGCGGAGTCTTCCCTCGGTCTAACCACATCATGCGTTGCACCCGTGACAAGTTCAAAATCCGGCAAGACGTAGATGGCGTACCTGCCGGAACTTACGCTTAAAGCGGCGGTGAACGTTTCCGTCTCGCCCTCGCGTGTTATCGGTATGTCTTTAGTTTGCGTCAGAACGCCTTCAAACGGTTCGAACTCGACTAATCGAATCGGATTATCTAATTCACCGGTCGTGTCTAAAGTGACATAGAAGTACGAGACAGCGCCGCTCAAGTCCGTAAACGATATACCTCGGTGCGGCAGCATACCTTGCTCCAGCCAGGTTACGAGGAACGGTTTCTCCGCGGTCAGTTCGTCTAAAGCGTACAGCTCGACCGTCTCGTAGACGGCGGTTCCGGAGCCGTTGTCCTGTACGATTACTTCCAGCCACTTGAAATCGGTGACGGTTTCGCTTACGGCGATAACGATCTTCGGATATCCGGGTTCATTGAACTCGAGGAACTCGTTAAGTTCGGCATAGCGCCCGAGGACATCGGCTGTCGCAAGCTCCGCGCTGACGGTGACTCCATCGGGAGTCACGTCCGCCGTTGCGGACGGCATGGCAGGACTTGGCGAAGCGGTTGCGGTCTGAACGGGCGGCGCGGTATCTTGTTCAGCCTGCCGCTCACAACCCGCCGCCGCTCCGAAACACAGCAACGCCGTCAATGCTAGCGCGACCAGTTTCCGTTTCATGGTTAGCCTCCACATTAGTTTTGAAGCTTATCGTTAATAGTATACGCCGCAAGCCGCCGCCCGGATTCCGTACGGGCTCAAAGCATGAACTCCGTCAGCGGAGACTTCGCGGGAGGTCCGACAAAGTACAGTATCATCGCAATCGCTATGAACAGGTACAACCCCGACCAGAACGCCGCGTTACGAAGCGTGCTCGGGTCGCGTTCCGGATCTCGATGCACTCGAGAGACATGCAGCTTCTCCACAAGAATCGCGAACACCGTCAGCGGCACCGTCGGCCACGCGTCGGAGAACCCGATAAGCGTCGCGACCGGCTTGAGCCAATCGCCCGCCGCCGCTCTCGCCAGTAATACGCCGCACGCCAGCAAGTACGCTCCAAGCCTGACTCCACAAGCACTGTCGCGTTCCACCGTCACGCGCTCTACTGCTAACGTGAACTGATTGAAGATCAGCCCGAGTACCACGAAGATCGCGAACGCAAGTACTCCCGGCATCGCCACTTGCCACCAATCGGTATGCTTGCCGATATTCGCCCCGCAATAGATCAGCGTGAAGCCCATGAACGCGCCCGACACCGCCGGTAACGCCGCTCGGTTATCCAACAGTAACGCATCGTCAAGCCACGATAGGTCAAACGTACTGCTAAGCACCGACATCCCGAAGTTGATCGCCGTGAATCCCAGGGCGATGTACATGAACACGTCCTGAACGTTGTTCTCAAAGCTGACTATCGTGAAGAAGTGCAACGTGAGTATAATCAGCGCGAAAGCGACAAGCGGCAACGCGCCGAGCACGCCGCGGCTCAGGGTGCCGCGATTCGTGGGCCACATCTTGATTATCGAGTCATACCAGCGTAATAAGAACCCAACGGTTACCAGTGTTGCAAGCACGATTACGGCGATTTCTATGTAGAACATTTACAGCTCCGGGATAGTTGTATTGACGCGAGCCCGTAAGGTCAAGCTTTTGGCCTCTGCCGCGTTTAGCGGGTTTGGAATCGCCCGTATGGCGGTCGATGGCTAGTGCGCCGTCCGAGTCCCCGCCGCTTGACTGCTGACATTATACCACAAGGTCAAGCCCGAATGCAAGCAGTTTTTGTACAATTTGGCAAATGTCAATACCATTTGCAACAAAATCTCAAAAAAATTTTCAGACCCATCTCCGCACCTCTCAACCGAGCCAAACCGCAGCCTAAAACCGGACGCAGTCGTGCCAAAGCAGGCTCGCGTCCGCCGCAACGCGAACAGTCGCGCCAAAGCGAGCAGTCGCAGCCGCGTCCGCGAGGGCCGTCATGGCGCCGTCGCGCTCGTGCAGGACGACGAGCTGGTCGGCCCGCGCCAGGACGGCGTCCGCCGGCACAAAGTCCAGGTCCACGTGGATTATCGGATCGTCGTACATGCATATGAGCAGGTCCGGCATGTGTATATGCACCGCCGGGAAACAGGCGAGCAGCGGGCCGAGCAGCGCCGCCAGCTCACCCATCGACGCGCGCACGTCGTCCATATCCGCCGGGTTTACGGCGACGACGAAGTCCAGCCCGGAGAATTCGTCCATCGCCTCGCGGTTGCCGTATGACCCGCCCAGAGCGACGCCCAGGACGCGCGCGTCGCGCCGCAGCACCGGCAGCGCCCTGTTGATAAAAAGCTGTTGTCCGCCTGTCATCTGTTGTACCTCCTGTTATGATGGATTTCGCGGGACGGGTGCAATCGCGCGGATTAATACTCCGCGCTGAACATATACGCCGTGCTCGGCTTGCCGTAGCCGTCCAAAAACACCTCAGCCGTCCAGTATTTGTCCGGGTATGGAATGTTCACGGCCTCCCCCAGCATGATGTTGCGCGTGACGTCGTACATCGCGCCGCCGTCGTAGCCCTCGCTCTCGTGCATGGCGTCAATGTCGCCCGTAAACGTCGCGTAGGCGAACTGGGATATGTACGGCGCGCCCGGCTTGCCGTCGCTTTCCGGCACGAAATCGATCCCCTCCAGCCCGTCGGGGACGGGGCAGTCCGTCCGCATAAAGCGCCCCAGGAAGTTATGCAGGCGCTCGACGTCATACCCCTTGCCGAAATGGTGCATGAAGCAGACGTCGTAGTCGAAGCCGGATGTGTAATCCCCCAGCGCGTCCAGCCTGCGGTAAACGGACATCACGCTGTCGGCGTCCGGCTCCCAATCGTTTTTCTCCACGCTCCACTCGACATGCCGTCCGACAAGCCGCATGGCGGGCATGGTCCTGTACTCAAAGCTCGCGACGGAAAAGCCCCTCTGCTGATCCTTGACCAGCCCCGGCATAAACAGCGCCCACTGCACGCTGGCGTCACAGTCTTTTAGCTCATTGATGTATCCCCAAGGTGATAGTCGCAAATAGTATTGATATACTGAATGAGCATTTTTCGCTCGGTTGCAAACTCCGTATTCATGCGGGTTTGTGAACGCTAATATTTCGCAAAAACATATCGTCAATAC
>JAITGH010000020.1 GCA_031280855.1 Oscillospiraceae bacterium
ACCGCGAAGTCGATGCTCTTCCTCAATGCAAGCTTCGTGAACACGCTCGTCGAGTTCGCCGACGGTTGCGGGATCCGGATCTCCGTGATGATTTCGTCACCTGCCAGCACCGTGTTACCGGGCACCTTGACGGCGAACAGATCCTCCGCGCTGATCGTGCGGTGATTCGTCACTACTATCGCGTCGAGCGCGATGAGCGCGGGCGCGGTATCGCTCGGGTTAACCGCGTAACACGCGCAGTTCAGGCAACGCTTGGACTCGACGACCGCCTCGTCAAGCGTCGGGCTGGTAGTGTCTTCCTTGTCAAGTGCTCTGGCGGCGGCGTTAAGCTCGGTCAGCTTCTGCGCGTTCGCTTTCTGCACGCCGTCAAAGTCGAACGTGACGTACTCGTTCATCGAGTCGTCGGACTTGGGTGAGAAGTCGATTCCGAGGTACCGCGCAATCCCGTACGCGGTGTTGCGACCCGTGGCGAAGCTTCCGACGACGGTCGCGGCGCCCGTGGTGACCTCACCGGCGGCGAATACGCCGGGGCGGCTCGACTCGCCCGCCTCGTCAACCTCGATCCGGCCGCGATTCAGCTGGATCGCGTACTTCTCGTCAAAATATGACGTGTCGATCCCTTGACCCGTTGCAAGCAGGATATTCTCGCCCGTCAGGACTTTCTTGTTATCCTCATCGTATTGCGGGTTGAACCGCCCGTTCTCATCAATTGTCGAGAGGCACTTCTTGACCTCCAGCCCGACGATCTTACCCTTCTTCTCGACGACTTTGGAGAGTCCCCAACCCGCGTCGATCTCGATCCCCTCTTCGATGGCGCGCAGGATCTCTTCCTCGCTGGCGGGCATTGCGTCGCGGCTTTCAAGGCACGTCAGACGCACCGTTTTCGCCCCGAGCCGCTTCGCCGTCACCGCTACGTCCATCGCCACGTTTCCGCCGCCCATTACCACGACTTCCTGCCCGACCTTGCCGTTCATCCAGTTCTTGACCTCCACCAAGAAGTCAAGCCCGAACACCGTCAGATCCTCTCCGCTGAAGCCAAGCACGGGACGCTTCCACGACCCCGTCGCGTACATTACCGTGTCGTACTCTTTCTCCAGATCCGCAGGCTTCACGTCCTCGCCGATTCGTACGCCGAGCTTGAACGTTATCCCCATGCCCTCCAGCAAGCTGACGACCTTCGCGACGATGTCCTTCGGCAGGCGATACGCGGGTATCGCGTAGCGCAGCATTCCGCCCGCCTCCGGCTTCGTGTCGTAGACGGTGACCTTAACTCCCGCCTTACGCAGATAGTACGCCGCGCTTAGTCCTGCGGGTCCCGCGCCGACGATCGCAACGCTCTTCTTGCTCTCCTTAATCGGTGCGGTGTAGTACTTCTCTGCGTGCTCAAGCACGTAATCGCCGAGCGCGCGCTCGATGATCGAGCCTGACTGCACGCCCTCGTCCTTCGCACAGCGGTTGCAGTTCTGCTGGCAGAAGTGCGCACAGATCCGGCTGGTGATCATGGGCAGCGGATTCTTCTCCATGAAGATGTCTGCGGCCTCGTCCCAGTCTCCTCTACGAATCGCCGCGAGGTACGTCGGGATGTCGATCCCGGCAGGGCAATTCGCCTTACACTCCGACGTGTGAGTGCGTGAGCCGCCCATCACCGAGTGATACCGATTCTCCCCGATTGCGGCGAAGCACTCCGTCCCGCCTTTTCTCAGGCACGGGAACCGATTGTCGCTCTTCCGGAAGTACCAGCAACGCGGCAACTGCGCGAGGTTACCGCCAATCGTGCCCATGTTCCGCACATTCGGCGTCGCGACCGCTTTCGCCGCCTGTGACAGCGCGGTATACTTGCGCTGGATCACCGAGCTATCCGCTATGTCTACAAGCTTCGTTAACGCGCCGATTCGAAGCTCTCCGTTCTCTTCCTTGATGTACTCCAAGCCGTCGACGCTTTTCAAGTTCACCACGACCTCGGGGTACTCCGGCAAGATCATGTCTTTAAGCGTCGTCAGCAGATCGGTACCGCCCGCGATTAGGCTCGCACCGCCGGATTCCAGCACACCTGCCGCTTCGTTGACGCTTTTGGCGTTCTTATGTGTGAATGTCTTAAGCATTTATCTCGCGTCCTCCTATATTTTCCCGATCGCTTTGAGAACCTTATCGGGAGTCGCCGGCGGTTGCACCCACGCACCGATCGCGTTCTCTATCGCGCAGATGACGAGGTGCGTATTAGCCAGCGAGTGGCTGATTCCGCTCGCGCCGTACACCGCGTTGCCGGAGCGCGTCTCGGCGAAGTCCTTGTCGACTCGCGGTACGTCCAGCGTCGTCGGCTTCTTGTAATCGATCATATTGTTGTTCAGCCGCAGTCCCGTGCGATCGTCGAAGATGAACTCTTCCAGCAATTGGCAACCCTGTGAGAAGAACATGACCTGATCGAGCTGGCTTTCAAGCGAGGTCGGGCGAATGACCTTACCGGGATCCGCGACGACTCCGAACCGCAGGATCTCGACCATTCCGGTATCCTCATCGACGGCGACTTCCGCGAAGCAGATGTTCATGGTGTCGAGCATTTTGCCCATGCCGAGGCTCCAGATCGCGGCGGGCGGACGTCCGCTGAACGTTGCGACGATCTCTTGACTGACGGCGGAGCCGAGCGCCTTGAAAAGCGAGGGATCGCTCTTCACGTAGACGACGGGGCCGGTGACGGGCGGCGGTGCGCCGAACGGGCTGGGCGGAGGCGGCGGATCGATCGGCTTCGGCTCCGCGAGCGGGTGAGGCGCGATGTCAAGCTCGTCG
This sequence comes from Oscillospiraceae bacterium, assembly GCA_031280855.1. Lineage (GTDB taxonomy): Bacteria > Bacillota > Clostridia > Oscillospirales > Oscillospiraceae > JAISJH01. The sequence continues at coordinate 2,785 of JAITGH010000020.1, forward strand.
GCGGAGTAGCCCTTAAGCGGGTTCGGCGCGGGGGGACCCCCGAACATGCCGGGCAACGGCGGCACCGCAGCCTCCTTCGCCGCTTGCTCCAGCACTAACCGCTTCAAAATGTTCGCGCACTCCTTCATCGCCCAGCCCGACGCGGTCGTTCCGTCCGATCCGCCTCCAACAGGGGTGAACTTGTGCGACCAGTGGTAATCGACGATCACGTCGTCGTACTCGACGTTAAGCTCCTCCGCGACCACCATCGCGTTGCACTCCACCGCGAAGATTCCCGTAATAGGACCTTGAGTCGGAAGATGGATCTTCCCGCCGCGATATTCAAGCTTGCAGTCATAGCCGCTGAACGCGTGGCGCGGGCAGATCTGGTAGCGGAACGACGCGCCGTGCTTCCGCCCGTCGGGCAAAGTCTTCGCGCCGGACTTGTGCCATTTCCAGTTCATCAGCTTCTTCCCGGCTTCTATACATGCCTCGAAGCTTGGAACAAGCGTCATGTCTTCCTGCGAGGCGGGGCCGTGCAGGTTCAGCTTCGCAAGCTCGATGACGTCGCGGTTCAGCTTCTCCGCCATGATGTGCAATCCGACGGTGAGCGTGTCCCAGTTGAACGGGCAGTGCTGTCCGGAGAGGAACATCTTGCCGGTGTTGGAGTCGATGATCTCCATACGCTGACGGATATTGAGGCACTTCGTGGTGTAGTAGGGGCCATAGCCCTGATCGTTCGCGGTACCGAATCCGGAGCTGCCCTGAATCCCGCCGTCCGCGATGCTGAAGTCGTCGATCGCGGTGATCAGCCCGTCTTTCGTGAACCCGATCTTCATGTGGATCAACCGTTGGTTCATCAGGAAGTCGAACGTCTCCTCACGGGTTTGAGCGCAGCGCACGGGGCGCCCGGTACGCTTTGCGAGGAACGGCGTGATCTCCTGCGACATGCGCATACCCCAGTCGCAGTACTTGCCGCCTTGGAAGATTCCTTCTTGCACGGTGCGGTCGTCGGCGACTCCGTACATTTGTCCGATGTTGTTACGGCGCTGAACCGCGCCCTCGATGTGAAGCCACTCGCCGTCGCGGTACGGCTCCTTCGTCCACCATGCGACGGACGCGGGCGGATTCGGGATATGACCGCAGAACGCGGGCAGGTCGACCTCGTACTCGATGATGTGGTCGGCTTGCTTGAAGCCCTCGTCCACGTCGCCTTGGATCGTGTTGGCGAAGTTGACGTTACCCTTTTGATTCTCCGGGCGGATAGAGGAGAACATGTCGCGAAGCTCATACCGCTTCTGCCGCACGATTGGCGCGTCGGGCTGCTTCGCCTTGAGGATATCGGTCATCGCGGGGTAGACCTCCCAGGTTACGTCGAGAGCGCGGAGCGCGTCCTCGGCGATGTCCTCGTCCTCTGCGATGACGATGCAACCGACTTCCATTCCGTCCTGATCGGCGTAATCGTCGAGGTACGGGCGCGAGGGCGGGCCGAACGGGGTCGCACCCAGCATCTTAAGCTCGGGATCCTCCCACGTGATTATGTCGACGACTCCGGGTATCGCTCTGGCTTTCGTATCGTCGATTTTGAGCACGCGAGCGTTCGCGTAGGGTGAGCGCAGGAACTTCGCGTGCAGCATTCCGGGCAGTACGTAGTCGATACCGAACTTCGCCACTCCGTTCGCAAGCGACATGGAGGCTTTTCCGGGCAGATTCGGCTGCCCGACGACTCGGAACTCGGTACGCTGACCGTTTGCGCCTACTAAATCAGCCATAATAGTCTGTTAACAACGGGCGTATCGCAACTATGTACAGATTGCACAAATTTTCACGCGCATTCGCGTCCGTTGTTGTGCTCCTTTCACAATTTGCATAGATGAGATGTCAGCGAGAACCGCTAGGGGTTCATTGCGAGCGCGGCCTCCATGATAGCCTGGGAGTGACGCGGGTAGGTACCGCAGATGCAGATGTTGCCGGATAGCGCCTCCTTGCAGTCTTGCTCCGTAGGGTGCGGATTGCGGTCGAGCAGCGACTTCGCGGTGACGACGAATCCGGTCGTACAGTAACCGCATTGCATCGCGTCCCACTTGCAGTAGGCGTCAAGCAGCGGTTTCCACTTGGGCTGAGCGGCGATGCCCTCGACGGTTTCGACGGTGCTGCCGTCGCACTCCACCGCCAGCATTTGGCAGCTTAGCACGCAGCGTCCGTCCACGATAACCGCGCAGGAGCCGCATACGCCCTTGTTGCACATATGCTTCGCCCCCGTCAAGCCAAGCTTGAACTGCAGCGCGTCGTGCAGCGTGTAGTTCGGCTTGACGTCCAGCTCCGTCGGTGCGCCGTTCAGATTCATTGAGATAGTCAAGATAACCAGTCCTCCTAATTGTAGAATAGCTTATTTGCAACAATTTTACCATGCTCAAAGAGGCTTGTCAAGTACTTTCATGAAACCATACGCCTTAGCCTAAGGTTAGAACTCGCTTGCGCTTATTAACTACCGCTATTATACCACAAATCGGTGCAAAAGTCAAGTGTTTATTCGCGTTCCGGCAAAGTTTGTTAACCATGCACAAATTCGAGCGCACGTTGCGCCTCGAATTTGTAACTATGTAACAAAAATGAAGAATCGCGCAAAAAACACTTGACAAATGCACCGAAATGTGGTATAATAGCGGTAGTCAGCGATTGGGAGACAGCGCACAGGGGGAGCGCAGCGCCTCTCGACCCCCGCGTCCCCCGCGCTTCCGCGACTACGGCTAGTCGGAGCGCAGCGCGACTACCGGATCCTTATTCGCCGCCGCTTTCGACGGTATCAGCCCGGAGATGAACGTCAACACGCAACTTAAGATTATCAGTATCACTCCGCCCGCGACCGGAAGCTGCGACACGTTCGCGATGTCCGTGACATTCTTGATGATGATGTTCGCCGGAATGTTAAGCAGCACCGTCAGCCCGATACCGATCAAGCCCGCCGTCAGCCCGACGATCAGAGTCTCCGCATTGAACACGCCGG
>JAITGH010000051.1 GCA_031280855.1 Oscillospiraceae bacterium
TAAAAGGAGAGCGGAGCATTGCAGGCAAGCATAGTAATCAAGGGCGCGAAGACGCACAACTTACGGAACATCGATCTGACGATCCCGCGAGACAGTCTGGTAGTATTAACGGGTTTGAGCGGCAGCGGCAAGTCGTCGCTTGCGTTCGACACGTTGTACGCGGAGGGTCAGCGGCGATACATTGAGTCGCTGTCGAGTTATGCGCGTCAGTTCCTTGGTCAGATGGAGAAGCCGGAGGTTGAGAGCATAGACGGGCTGTCGCCCGCGATTGCGATCAACCAGAAGACGACCAGCCACAACCCGCGTTCCACCGTCGGCACGGTGACGGAGATCTACGACTATCTGCGGCTGCTTTGGGCGCGGATCGGGATCCCGCACTGCCATATTTGCGGGCGAGAGATCAAGCAGCAGACGATCGACCAGATCGTCGACAAGCTCATGGCGATGCCGGAGGGGACTCGAGTCCAAATCCTCGCTCCCGTCGTGAGAGCGCGTAAGGGCGAGTACCAGCGAATCTTCGACGACGCCCGCAAGTCCGGCTACGCTCGCGTTCGCGTCGATAACCAAATGTACGAGCTGGACGACGAGATCAAGCTGACCAAGAACAAGAAGCACAGCATCGACATCGTCGTCGACCGTCTAACCGTGGAGCCCGACAGCGCAAGCCGATTCGCCGACAGCGCGGAGATCGCCGCCTCGCTTGCCGACGGGCTCGTTATCGCGAACCTGCCCGACTCCGACGAAGATTTGCTGTTCTCCCAGAACTACGCGTGTGAGGACTGCGGTGTCAGCATGGAGGAGCTCACCCCGCGCCTGTTCTCCTTTAATAACCCCTACGGCGCGTGCCCAAGTTGCTCCGGGCTTGGAGTCCAGCTTCGAATCGACCCGGACTTGATCGTGCCCGATTATGACAAGTCGCTCGCCGACGGCGCGATCCGCGCCGGGAACTGGTCGAACGCCCGCGACGGAATCGCCAAAATGTACTTCGACGCGCTCGGCAAACGCTACGGCTTCAACCAGTTCACCGCGCTCAAATTCTTGTCCGACGAAGCGATCAACGCACTGCTCTACGGCACCGGCGGCGAGGAACTCGAACTCTACTACGAACGCGGTAAAGGCAAAAGCGTTTACAGGCAACCGTTCGAGGGCGTCGTCACCAATATCGCCCGACGCTACAAGGAGACGCAAAGCTCCTTCATTCGCAGTGAGCTGGAGCAATACATGTCCGAGTACCCGTGCCCGGATTGCGAGGGTCGACGGCTAAAGCCGGAGGTGCTCGCCGTCACCGTCGGCGGGATCAGCATCGCCGACTTCTGCTCACGCTCCGTCGTCGACTCGCTCGAGTTCGCCGAACAGCTTCAACTCCACGGCTCCGACGCTGTCATCGCCGAGCGTATCCTCAAGGAAATCAAGGAGCGGCTCGGATTCCTCCAATCCGTGGGGCTGGAGTATCTCACCCTCTCACGCAACGCGGGTACGCTAAGCGGAGGCGAAAGCCAGCGGATCAGGCTCGCCACCCAAGTCGGAAGCTCCCTTACCGGAGTACTCTATATCCTCGACGAGCCCAGTATCGGGCTCCACCAGCGCGATAACCGCAAACTGCTGACTACGCTCAAACGACTGCGCGACCTCGGCAACACCGTCGTCGTCGTCGAACACGACGAGGAAACGATGCTGGAGTCCGACTGGATCGTCGACGTGGGACCCGGCGCGGGAGTCAAGGGCGGCTCCATCGTCTTCACGGGTACCCCCGCTGAAATCCTCGACTGCGACGCCAGCGTCACAGGCCGCTTCCTAAGCGGCAAAGAAACCATCGAAATCCCCGCCAAACGCCGCAAGGGTAACGGCGGGTTCCTCGAAATACTCGGCGCGTCCGAGAATAACCTCAACTCCGTCGACGCTCGCTTCCCGCTCGGAGCCATGACCGTAGTAACGGGAGTCTCCGGAAGCGGGAAATCCAGCCTCATCAACGCGATCCTCTACAAGGCGCTCGCCGCCAGACTCAACCGCGCTAAATCCCGTCCCGGCGCTCATCGTGAGATTCGCGGTACCGAGCACCTCGACAAAATCATCGCCATCGACCAAAGCCCCATCGGACGCACCCCGCGCTCTAACCCCGCCACCTACACCAAATCGTTCGACGACATTCGCGAGCTCTTCTCCCAAACCACGGACGCACGTGAACGCGGCTACGGCGCAGGCCGATTCAGCTTCAACGTCAAGGGCGGCCGCTGTGAGGCGTGCTCCGGCGACGGTCTCAAAAAAATCGAGATGCACTTCCTCCCCGATATCTTCGTCCCCTGTGAGGTCTGCAAGGGCAAACGCTATAACCGCGAGACTCTCGAAGTCCGCTACAAGGGCAAGAACATCTATGAAGTCCTCGATATGACAGTCGACGAGGCGCTCTCATTCTTCGAAAACCAGCCGAAGCTAAAACCCAAGCTCCAAGCCCTGTGGGACGTCGGACTCGACTACGTCAAACTCGGGCAATCCTCAACGACGCTTAGCGGCGGCGAGGCGCAGCGCGTCAAACTCGCGTCCGAGCTCGCCCGCAGGGCTACCGGCCGCACCGTCTACGTGCTCGACGAACCCACTACCGGCCTGCACTCCGCCGACGTCAAAAAATTGCTCGACGTCCTGAATCGTCTCGTCGAAGCCGGGAACACTATCGTGGTTATCGAGCATAACCTCGACATCATCAAGTGCGCCGATTGGGTCATCGACCTCGGCCCCGAGGGCGGCGATCGCGGCGGCAACATCGTCTGCTCTGGCACGCCCGAAACCGTCGCTCGCAATCCCGACAGCTATACCGGACAGTTCCTCTCGCTCGTCATGAAACCACGCAAGAAATGAGCGTTAACATGAACGAGAATCGGGAAAACCAACTCGACGCGCTGTCACGCGAGGCGGAGCGGCTCGCAACCCCGCAATTCCAACGCATTGACGCAATCGCGGAGCTTAACACCGCGAGAGTCCTCTCCGCGTTCCAATCGCACCGAGTCAGCGACGCGATGTTCGCCGGTACCTCCGGCTACGGCTATGACGACCCGGGGCGAGAGACGCTCGACCGCGTCTTCGCAACCGTGATGGGCGCACAGTCCGCGCTCGTCCGTATCCAGTTCGTCAACGGCACCCACGCAATCGCGAGTGCGCTGTTCGCAACGCTCGCGCCCGGAGATCTGATGGTCAGCCTTACGGGCAAGCCCTATGACACGCTTCACAACGTCATCGGGCTTGACACGCCGCGCTGGGGGAGTCTCGCGTTCTACGGCGTACGCTACAGCGAGGACGCGGCGGAGCTTCCGCACGCCCGCGCCGCGTATATCCAACGCTCTCGTGGTTACTCTGACCGCGCTCCGCTCGGAATCGCGGAGCTTCGACGCATGATCGCGGACGTGCGGCGCGTCAACCCTGACGCGGTAATCGTCGTCGACAACTGCTATGGTGAGTTCGTCGAGGAATGTGAGCCCACCGCGCTTGGAGCCGACCTCTGCGCGGGCTCACTGATCAAGAATCCCGGCGGAGGTCTCGCGCCATGCGGCGGCTACGTCGCGGGACGAGCGGAGCTCGTCGCTCGTGCCGCCGAACGCCTAACCGTACCCGGAATCGGCGCGGAGTGCGGCGCGACCCTCAACTCTAATAAGCTCCTCTTCCAAGGGCTGTTCAACGCGCCACACGTTACCGCTCAAGCCCTGAAAACGGCGGTCTTCGCAAGCGCTCTCTTCCATCTCATGGGTTACGAGGTCTCGCCGAGTTACGATACGCCGCGCCGCGACATTATCCAAACGCTGGAGCTTAGCGACCCGGAGCTCGTACGCCGATTCTGCCAAGGCTTGCAAAGCGGCTCGCCCGTCGACAGCTTCGCAACCCCACAGCCGTGGGCGATGCCCGGCTACGACTGCGACGTGATCATGGCCGCCGGAGCGTTCACCCAAGGCGCGTCAATCGAGCTAAGCGCGGACGCGCCAATGCGCCCGCCGTTCCGTATCTACCTCCAAGGCGGGCTTTCCTACCACTCCGGCAAACTTGGTATCCTCACCGCCGCCGCTCGTATTCCTCTACGAAAACACTTGACAAACTAACAAAGTAGTAGTATAGTGGGCGGAGAAATTAGGAATTAGGAAACAGGGGAGCGCAAACCACGGGAGAACTACGCGTCCCCCTCGTCCCCTCGTCCCCTCGTTCCTCCGTCCACTATTTCCTATTTCCTCCGTCCACTATCTCTACCTTTTCCAGCTTACCCGTCTCCGCAAGCCGCTGGATCGCGGCAACGCTAACCAGCGAGTTCTCCACGGGAGCAGGATTCGCCGTCAGCATCGCCGCCACGTTGAACCGAGCCGCGTCCTTCAACATCGTCTGCAACGCACGCCGCTCCGCCTCCGTCCCTCGTCCCTCCGGTTGAGCCGCGAACCCGTCGCTGATCGACCACACGAACCGATACCCGGACTCGCCGCGCTCAAAAATCGCGTAGTTCGACGCTATCGCGCCGTCGACCCCGCGCCCGTCGATCTGCAACACCAGTCCCGTTATCTCCGCGTCCGCGTCGCCCGTTACGTTGAACCATACGCCCCGTATCCGAAAGCTTTCCGGCTCGTCAAGCAGGACGCGGAACTCCGCCGCGCACGCCGCCGCAATGCTTTCCGCCTCTATCGCTCGCTGACGCAACGCGGTATCCGCCAACCCCAAAGTCGCGGTTAACTCGTACGCCGCCTGATAGTCGCCCTCCAACTTCAACGCCTCGATCCACTTCGCACTCACTCGCTGACGTATCGCGTCACTATCCGAGAAGTCAAGCTCCGACAGCAGCGCGATCGCGCCCTCATAATCTCCCGATCGCTCAAGGTACGTAAGCCACGCGTCCGCGATCGACTCTAT
>JAITGH010000135.1 GCA_031280855.1 Oscillospiraceae bacterium
CGCGTAATCGCGCAGAAGCGCGTCAAGCTCCGCGTTGAACTCCGGGTCGAGCTTACAACGCTCGTACTCCGCTTCAAGCCGCGTAACCTCGTGCATTAGCGTCTCCGGGATATACTGACCTCCGAAGCCGCCGAATCGTCCTCTTGTCATGCTTCGTACCTCACTATTTCTACTAATCGCTTGATCTTAGCGGCATCTTTAACGCCGCCGGACTCCGCGCCGGAGCTTACGTCGACGGCGAACGGGTTAAGCCGAAGCGCGTCGCGGATGTTCGAGGCGTTAAGCCCGCCCGCGATGAACACGGGCTTCCCGCACGCTATCACAGTGCTATGGTCGAACGCCGCGCCGGAGCCGCCGTCCGCGCCGTCGTATAGATGGTAATCGGCAAGCGCGTTAGCGACGTCACCGCGAGTCGCCCGAATCACCTGGATTACCGGGATCCCGCGCCGCTTAAGCTCCGCTATGTACGCGCCGTCCTCACCGCCGTGGAGCTGCGCGATCGCGATCGTACCGGAGTCATACAGGCTTGAAATAAGGCTTGAGTCTGCGTTCACGAAGACTCCGACGGGAGTAATGCGCGGGTCGAGCCGAGCTTGAAGCCTCGCCGCACGCTCCGGCTCCACGCGGCGGCGACTGCCGTCCGCGAATACGAAGCCCGCGTAGTCCGGTAACGCGGCGTTCACCGCGTCTACGCACTCGTCACGCGTCAATCCGCAGATCTTGAGCTTCACCATGCCGCCGCACCTCGCAACTCTTGCATGAGCGCGGACTTGTCAGGCGCGAGCATAAACGCTTCCCCGATAAGCGCGGCGTCGGGGTGCGCGGACTCGAGAGCGCGCACGTCCGCCGCGACTCGTATGCCGCTTTCCGCGACGAACGTCACGCTTTCAGGCACGCATTGCCGCAGTCGAGCGATTACGCCAAGATCGACCTCGAACGTGCGCAGGTCTCGAGCGTTCACGCCGACGATTCGCGCACCGGCGGCGAGCGCTCGCTTAACCTCCGGCTCCGACCGCGTCTCCACGAGTGCGGACAGACCCAGCGATTCCGCAAGCTCACGGAATCGCTCAAGCTCCGCGTCGCTTAAGATTGCGGCGATCAGCAAAATCGCGGACGCGCCCAACAGCTTCGACTCGTAGACCTGGTACTCGGTAACCGTGAAATCCTTACGGAGCGCGGGAATCGCGACCTCGCGGGTAATCTCACGCAGGTACGCGCCGCTTCCGAGGAAGTACTCCGGCTCCGTAAGCACGCTAATCGCGTCCGCGCCCGCGACGGCGTAGTCTCGCGCAATCTCAAGGTACGGGAAGTGCTCCGCAATTACGCCCTTCGACGGCGACGCTTTCTTAACCTCGCAGATGAAGCTCAGCCCCGGTTTTCGCAGGGAGAGTTCAAACGGGAACTCGCCCGTCGGCGCGGCGAGAGCCGCGTCTCTGACGCGCTCGAGCGGAACCTCGCGCTCGGCTTCAATAACGCGAGTTCGAGTGCTCGCGACAATCTTGTCGAGAATCGTCATGTTTCCAGCCCTCTCGACAGTCTGACATAGTCTTCCAGCTTTTGCAGAGCCTCGCCGCTGTCGATGAGCCGACGTGCAGAGTCGATCGCGCTTAGTATCGAGCGTTCACGCTTCGCGACGCGGATCGCGGCGGCGGAGTTCAGCAGCACCGCGTCGCGCCGTGCGCCCGTCTCCTTACCGGAGAGTATCGCACGCGTAATCGCCGCGTTCTCCTCGGGCGTTCCGCCAAGCAGCTCCGACTTGTCGCACCGCTGCAGCCCGTAGTCTTCCGGATGGATTACGTAATTAGTGAACTCGCCGTCGCGTACCTCACAGATTCGGGTGTCCGAGCTTACGGAAAGCTCGTCAAGCCCGTCCGCGCCGTAGACGACCATCGCGTCCTTGACGCCAAGATTCGCCAGCACCTGCGCGAGCGGCTCCACAAGATCCTCCGAGTATACGCCGAGCAACTCCATATTCGCTCCGGCGGGATTGACCAGCGGACCCAGTATGTTGAAGATTGTGCGTATGCCCAGCTCCCGCCGTACGGGCGCGACGTACTTCATCGCGATGTGGTAGTTCTGCGCGAATAGGAAGCAGAATCCGGTGCGCTCAAGCAGAGCGAGGCTGCGCTCCGGCGGCACCATGATGTCCGCACCCAGCGCCTCGAGCACGTCGGCAGCTCCGCATTTGCTCGACGCCGCTCGGTTACCGTGCTTCGCAACCGGGATACCCGCCGCGCTTATGACGAACGCGGACGTCGTCGAGATGTTGAACGTGTTCGCACGGTCGCCGCCCGTTCCGACGATCTCCAGCACGTCCATGTTATGCAGCAGCCGCACGCAGTGCTTCCGCATTCCGGCGGCGGACGCGGTTATCTCGTCGATCGTCTCGCCCTTCATGCTCATCGCCGTCAGGAACGACGCCATTTGGATCTGGCTTGCGCCGCCCGTCATGATCTCGTCCATCACGGCTTCCGACTCCGCATAGGTTAGGTTCTGCTTCAATGCGGCTTTCTTGATCGCTTCGACTATCATAGTTCTTACCCATTTTCCGGTATTGTCAGAAATTTGTTGTAGTACGAGGATAACGACCGCCGCTGTATCGTTTTTCACCGCTCCATCATTGCATAAGTGAGGCGTGGAAAAACAGCAAGGGAGGCAGACGAAGTAATACACAAATTTCTGGCTTTACCCATTTCCTTTCATGAAGTTGTGCAGTATCCGCCCGCCAAGCGGCGTGAGCACCGATTCCGGGTGGAATTGCAGACCGTAAAGCTCCCGACCTTGCAGCCGCACTCCCATGACCTCACCATCGTCTGCGCGAGCGATAACCTCCAGCTCCGGCGGTAGAGTCTGCTCAAGCGCCGCAAGCGAGTGATACCGCGCACCCTGAATCCGCTCCGGCAACCCCGCGAAGATCGGGCACGCAGTGTCGAGCGTCAGCTCCGACTGCTTGCCGTGCATCAGCGACTTCGCGTAGCCGACCGTCGCGCCGTAGGTCTCGCAAATCGCCTGATGCCCGAGGCAAACGCCGAGGATCGGGATCCGACCCGCGAATCGCCGTATCACGGACTCGCACTCGCCCGCGTCCGACGGTCTACCCGGACCCGGCGAGATGATGATACGCTCCGGGCGCAGCCGCTCGACCTCGTCCGGCGTGATTGCGTCGTTACGCACTACCGTAATATTCGCCTCGATCGTTCCCGCCATCTGGTAAAGATTGTACGAAAAACTGTCGTAATTGTCGATAAGCAGTATCATCGCGCACCCGCTTTCTCAAGCGCAAGCTTGACCGCCTGCAACTTGTTAGAGCACTCCCGGAACTCCGTCTCCGCCACGCTGTCCGCCACTATCCCCGCGCCGGAGCGTATGAACACCCGCCCATTCTTCTTGAACGCGATCCGAATCGCAATGCACGTGTCCATCTCGCCGCTTAACCCAAGGTAGCCGATCGCGCCGCCGTAGATCCCGCGCCGACCGCACTCAAGCTCGCTGATTATCTCGCACGCCTTGAACTTCGGTGCGCCCGACAGAGTACCCGCCGGAAGCAGCGCGTCAATCGCGCCGATTCCGCCGACCCCCTCGCGAATCGTACCCGTCACCGTCGAGCCGATGTGCATAACGTGCGAGAATCGCTCGATCGTCCGATACTCGTCGACGCTGACGCTGCCGAACTGCGCGATCTTGCCGATGTCGTTACGCCCCAGGTCGACCAGCATGTTGTGCTCCGCAAGTTCCTTCGGATCGCGCAGCAGCTCGTCCGCCAGCCGCTCATCTTCGTCGGCAGTCGCGCCGCGAGGGCGCGTGCCCGCCAGCGGGAATGTGGTGACAGTCTCACCGCGAAGCCTGACGAGAGTCTCCGGCGCGGAGCCCGCGATCTCCACGTCGTCGCTCGAAAAATAGAACATGTACGGCGACGGGTTCGACTCCCGCAAGATCTCGTACGTACCGAACAGTGAGCCCTCCGCGTCCGCGTCCCAGCGGTTCGACAGCACGACTTGGAAGATATCGCCCTCACGGATACGCTGTTTCGCAAGCTCGACCATCTCGCAATAGCGGGCTTCGCCGAATAGCGGGCGGAACTCCGACGTTAGCCGCAGCGGAGCGGGCGTAACCGCAGCGCCCTCGAACACTACGCGCTTCAAATCCAGCAGAGTCTGCCGCCCCCGGGCGTAGTTCTCCTCAAGCGCGTCGGTGCGGATATTGACGATCAGCAGGATCGTGCCCTCAAGCCGATCGAACGCGATAACCTTGTCGAACAGCATGAGATCGACGTCCTTGAAGTTCTCGTCGTCGCCGCCGCTAAGCCGGAGCTTAGGCTCCGAGTACCGCACGTACTCGTACGAGAAGTAACCGACAAGCCCGCCCGTGAACGGTGGCAGGAAGTCGAGCCGCGGTCCGCGGTTATCCTCCAGCACTCGCCGAATGCTCTCACCCGGATCGTCAGTAGTCGCGGAGAAATCCGCTCCGCTGCGGATCAGCAGATTACCGTCGGAGCAGGTAAGCTCCAGCTTCGGGTCGTACCCGATGAACGTGTAGCGCCCGTCGCCGCCGGAACGCTCCGCGCTTTCAAGGATGAAGCAGTGCCTCGACAGCCCGCGAAGCACGTTGAACACGTGCGACGGCGTCAGCCCGCCCGCGTCGGCGGACTCGTACAGCGGTACGGTGTTGAACCCGTGCGCAAGCTTCTGCGCGAACTCGAAGTTCATTGGTTGCATTGCGTGTAACCCCCCATTTCTCGGCAAGTGCCGTAACATCGCCGGGGCGACAAAAAGATCCGCCCTCGACATTTTCGCTGCTGCGAATACAACAAGGACGGATTCTTAAATCCGCGGTACCACCTTGATTCGGGACCCTGCTCACTTCCGAAACTTGCGAGAGAATCGCCGCACTTAGCGGAGTGCCGACACACTCCCGGCAACTGACGTATGCCAAACGTCGCGGGATAATAAGCTCACGCTTGAGCCGTTCGCCGCGCCCTCAACGGACCATTGTGACGAGCCGTACGCCGCCGGTTCACACCCTCCCGGCTCTCTGACCGCCGATCGCTCGGCGTGACTCTGCGCTCGTTTTTACTTCCGTCTCAACAGTTTCGTACATTATACCACACTTTCACCCATTTGTCAAGCACTTTTTTACACTTTCACAAATTTTGGCAGATTGTCACAATAACAGCCGCGCTATAAGCCGGTATTTTGCGCACTTTGCACAAACTTAGCGCAACTGCAAGAAAACACTTGACATTTGCACTGTTTTGTGGTATAATAGTGTAGTCGTTGGGAATTAGTAGATAGGAATTAGTGCGAGGGACGACGGGAGTGCTCCTGCGGACATGCACTGCTACTTCCTACATCACCTCCGCAGAATCACCGTAACCCCCGTCCCCTAATTCCTGCTTCACCTCTGCGCTTGCGCCGTAACCCCCGTCCCCTAATTCCTCCAGACCCGCCGCACTAGATCCGATACCACCTTCCCATTATTACCGAAGACAACACATCCGGGTCGCGGTAGGCAGTGGCCCCGGCGTCCACGGCCCCA
>JAITGH010000191.1 GCA_031280855.1 Oscillospiraceae bacterium
GCGTGGTACAGTTGGTCATGCTGATTACTCACGCCGTTAAGAACAACCGCATGGCGCGGTATACGCTGGGGTCGCTTGACGATCTTGCCAGAGCGGCTGACTCGCTTAACCGCACGGTAACCGGCGAGCCGAAGCCGACTCTCACCGGAGTGCAATCGCTTGCCGGGCAGCTTGGCAGCATCGACGCGGAGCGGCTTGACCGCAGGATCAACATCTCCGCCGAGCATAAGGAACTGCGGGAGCTTGCCATCGCCATCAACGGTATGCTTGACCGTATCGACGCCGCGTACCGCGCTCAAGCGCAATTCGTAAGCGACGCCTCGCACGAGCTTCGCACCCCGATCTCCGTCATCCAGGGCTATGCAAACTTGCTTGACCGCTGGGGTAAAGGCGATTCCAAGACCTTGCAGGAATCCATTACCGCCATCAAGAATGAGACCGCGAATATGAAAGACCTCGTCGAGCAACTGCTGTTCCTCGCCAGGGGCGACAGCGACTCGATAACGCTGGAACCGACGGAGTTCGACCTCGCCGCTCTCGCCGCCGAAGTCGTCGAGGAGACCTCGATGATTGACACGGCGCACTCGCTCGACTTGAAGACGAATCCCGTATCGGTCGTCGCGGATCGCGGACTGATCAAGCAAGCCGTGCGGATCCTTGTGGATAACTCCGTCAAGTACACCGACGCAAGCGGTCAGATCACCGTCTCATGCTCCGGCGATGTGTCCACGGGCGCACCGATGGCGCGGATCTCTGTCGGCGATAACGGTATCGGTATCGCTCCCGACGTTTTGCCTCACATCTTTGAACGCTTTACTCGAGCCGACGCGTCTCGAGCGAGAGCCACCGGAGGCGCGGGGCTCGGACTCGCTATCGCTAAGTGGATCGTGACGCGGCACGCCGGGCGGCTGGAGGCTCTCTCGCGTGAGGGCATCGGTACGCGTATGACCATCTTGCTGCCCATGGGTAACGTTTGATAATCTCGACAATATAGGTATGTTTACATGTAGGTTTGATAACGTGCCGGGTTACGCAAACGTTTTTGAACCGGCGTGACGCCGGAGCCATATTAGCCCCTACCGCGAAACTCGAGCGCCATCAGGGCGCGAGAGTTTCCCTCTATGAATGGTATGTAAAAGTTTTTGTCAAAATTTTTTCAAAAAGTTTGCGTACCCCAACCCCCGCGTCGTCCCAGTATATAGTCAAACGTACCCCCAGTCCCCGCGTCGGTTAGAGCCGTATGCGTTTCCACTTACCCTGACCGAATCGAACGAAGAACAATCCGGTGCGCAGGATCTGGTCGATTACCAGTCCGCCCCACGCTCCCGGAAGTCCCCATCCGCAAAGCGTTACGAATACCCAGCCGAAGAGCGGGCGCAGGATCGTCGTCGTGACCAGCAGGATCACAGCGGTGACTTTCGTATCGCCCGCGCCGCGCAGTATGCCGCCCACGACGAATTGCGAGCACTGGATCGGTTGCATGAACGCGAGCATGAACATCACGTTCTGCCCGACCTTCAGAACTCTGGTGTTGTCCACGATCCGCTTCGCCGACTCCGCCGCGCTCATCGTGGAGTCAGGCTGCGCGAGGAACATGTTAAGTAACTGTTTCGGAAATACGAAGAACACTACCGCCAGCACTACCGCAAGAACCTGAGCCGCCAGCCGACAATAGCGTCCGTAGTGATCCGCCATGTCGAGCCGCTTCCGCCCGAGGCTCTGCCCGATTAACGCCGTCGCGCTGACCGCGAACGCCTGACCGTTCATCAGCGTCAGCGACTGTATGCTCAAGCAGATGTTGTACGTCGCGAAGTCAACGTCGCCCAGCGTCGTAACCGTAAGCGTGTACAGCACCAGCCCGATCCGCATGAAGAAGCCCTCGATCATCGCGGGTACTCCGACCGTCGTGATGCCGTGCACGATGTCGCGGTCGAACTTGAACAACTCCGACGGCTTGAATCTCAGCTTGACGTAGTACTTGCCGCTTGTAATATACCACAGCGCCCACACGAACCCGACAAACTGCCCGAACGCGGTCGCCCACGCCGCGCCCGCGACTCCAAGCTTCGGGAATCCGAGTTTGCCGTTGATCAGCAGCCAGTTCCCGGCGATGTTGACGAGATTCGCCGCGATGTTGTACCACATCGCGGGTTTCGAGTTCCCCGTCCCTCGCAGTATCGCGGTTATGTAGAACGTCAGCGACGGCAGCAGGAACGTCCAGCACTGGATCCTGAAATAGCCGATTCCAAGCGCGATGATCTCCTCGCTGATGTTCTCGTTACCGCCCGCCATGAAGCGCACCATCGGATCCGCCAATGCTGCGCCCAGAACGGAGCACAGCACTCCCATCGCCAAGCTGATCGTAAACGCTTGACGAGTGATACGGTTAGCGCGGTCGAGGTCGTCCGCGCCTCTGGCTCTCGCGACCATCGCAGTCGCGCCCGTGTTCACCGCCATCAGCAGTGTTTGCAAGAGAAACGCGGGTTGCAAGCACAGCCCGACCGCAGAGATCGCGCCCGTGCCCAATGATCCGACCATCATCTGATCGACCATCCGTACAAGCGACCCCAGCAGCATCTCCGCCAACGCGGGTCCCGCGATCAGAACTACGTCGCGGAACAGTTGCTTCGACGTCAGTCCCTCCGGGATTTGTTTCCGCTCCTTCCGTGTAAGCGTAAAGTTACGCTCTACGTCCTCGTCTGTCCCGAACGCGAGCGTATCCAGTGCAGTGTTCATCCCGGTCGGTTTTGCATCTCCCATCTCATCATCACCCCTTTTGTTCCAGTATAACACATCTCACATCGGATTGCAACACTTTTGTAATATTAGGAATTAGGGGAACGCTTCCGGTCGCGATAACCGTGACGCGGGCGAGTGCACATGCGAGCGAGCGCACCGCGCTCTCCTGGGCGCGAGCGCACTCGAGGATCAGCGTGCCGCCGGGTTCGAGCGCGCTTACCCAATCGCGGCAGATCGAGCGATAGAAGTCGAGCCCGTCGCCGCCGCCGCAGAGCGCAAGTCGCGGCTCGAAGTCGCGCACCTCGGGGTCGAGGGTCTCCATCTCGGCGGCGGTAACGTCCGGCGGGTTCGAGACGATCACTCGGAACGCGCCAAGCGACTGCGAC
>JAITGH010000192.1 GCA_031280855.1 Oscillospiraceae bacterium
GTCGCAGTCGACGGCATCGAACTCACGCCGGACGCGTTCATGCAGGTCAACACTATGCAAGCCGCGAAGCTTTACAAACTCGCGCTCGAATTCGCCCAACTATCCCCGGAGGACGTCGCGCTCGACCTCTATTGCGGAGTGGGGACGCTGTCGCGGCTCATCGCGCCGCATGTGAAGCGCGTGCACGGCGTGGAGATTAACGCGGCGGCGGTCGAGTCCGCTCGGCGAGCGTCCGCAGACAGCGATAACATCGGGTACGAGTGCGCGGACGCGGCAACGGCAGAGCTTCCGGAATCGAGCGTCGTGTTTGTTGACCCGCCGCGCAAGGGGCTCGCGCCCGAGGTGCTCACGGCTGTCGTGAAACTCGCACCGCGCCGCGTCGTGTACCTGTCGTGCGATCCCGCGACGCTGTCACGCGACTTGAAGACGTTCGCGCAGTCGGGCTATACTGCGGTTCGCGTCACGGCTCTCGATATGTTCCCATGCACCACGCACGTGGAGACGGTCACGCTGCTTACGCGGCAGAACTAGCCGCGCCCGATTCGCCTACCGCGAGAAGATAACCTTCTCCGATGTGAACAATCGCGTCAGTGCGACCCCGCAGATCCCCGCATACACAAGGTTGCTGATTACCGTTACCACCAGATTCGTCACGTTGATCTCGAACTTGAAGATCCCGGACATCGCCTGAACCGAGTTGTACAGCGGGATCAGATACTGCGCGGTATCAGTCGTCGTGCCGCCGAACATCGAGCTTACTCCGACCGCCATAACCAGCAGCATGATCGGCATTACGGACGTGTTCGCCTCCTTAACCGTCTTCGCGAACGCGGATACGATCGACACCGCCGCGACCAGTACCAGAATCGTGCTAAGCACGATCAGCACCAGCAATACGTAATCCGTCGGCGCGTACAGGTTCATATTGAGCGCACTGTCGGGATCCATCCCAATGTTCATCATCTTCGGCAGTGCGAGGAATACGCCGATACAGCTGGACAGTCCGCAGAGGAACGCAAGCGTCCCGAGACTGAGGATCTTCCCGACCGCGAGCTCGCTCCGCTTGATCGGCGTGACCAGGATCGTCGCGATCGTGCCGCGCTCCTTCATGCCCGCGATGGACTCGGGCGCGAGGCTCATGCAGCCGCTGAAGATCATCATCACGATCAGGAACGGAAGCATACTGGCGATACTGAACGCCATCACGTCTTCCGTCGTGGCAAGGTCTCCGGCGATCTCGCGGTTAATGTCGAACAGCGGCGTAAGCCGCGCCTTGTACTCGTCAAGCAGATACACCCAAGTCTGGTATGCGGACATCGAGTCCGGGTTCGTCGAGTTATAGTACAGCTCGACATTCGGCAGAGCGTCGCCCGCCGCCATCGAGTTGCCGGACTGATATGCGGCGATCGCCGCGTCGAAGTTCGTCGGGAAGATGAGCAGCAGATCCGCATCTTTCGCGGTCAGCTTTGAGCGTATGCCCTCGACCTCGTCTGTCGTAATATTGTGGATCTCGAGCGGAGCGGCGGCGATGTCGTCGATCGCGTTAGGCGCGTTGACCGCGTACAGCAGCGGCACGTGGTCGACCTGCGGCATGAACTTATCCGCCAGCGCGATGCCTATAAACGTGTACACCGCATAGATCATAAGCCCGGGCAGGATCAGCGCGGTGAACACCATTCGCGGATCCCTGAAGAATCGCGCGAACTCCTTGCGCATTATGGTTAGAATGTTCTTGTTCATAACTCGTCGCCGACCCTTTCCTTGTACAAGTCGAAGAAACGATCCTCAAGCGATTTTGAGGCCGTAAGATCTGATAGTACGCCGAACTCCGCCATCGCGCCGTCGATGATGATCCCCGCACGGTCGCATATGCGCTCCACGAGGCTGAAGATGTGCGTTGAGACGATTATCGTTTTACCTTGCGAGCGTTGTTCGATCAGGAAGTCCGTAACGGTGCGGGCGGTGATGACATCCAGCCCGTTGGTTGGCTCGTCGAAGATGATGATTTTCGGGTCGTGAATGATTGCGAGCGCGAGCGAGACCTTCTGCTTCATTCCGGTGGACAAGTTCGCGACCTTTACTTCCGCGAATTCGGAGATACTGAATCGCTCGAACAGCTCCGACTTGCGGGCGGCGCGGCGATCCGCGCTGACGTTATGGAGGTTCGCGAAGAAGTCGAACAGATAGTTCGGCGTGAAGAAGTCCTCTAGTTTAAGCTCCGATGTTAGGAACCCGATACGATGGCGGACGTCGTTCGCATGGGATACGACGTCGAAGCCGTCAAGGGTCGCGGAGCCTTTGTCGGGCTTGATCAGCGTTGCAAGAATCCGCAGCGTGGTAGTCTTCCCGGCGCCGTTTGGTCCGAGCAACCCGAAAATCTCGCCCTCATTGACTGTAAAGCTCAAGTCGCTGACAGCGACCTTCGTTGTAGACTTGGTTTTCTCGAGTGTCTGTTGCTTCTTTGAAAGCTTGAACGTTTTGGTCAAGCCTTGAACAGATAAGATCGGCATGGTTACTCCTAGATATAGGTGTGTACGAGAGCGCGGACTCGCGCTCTCGTAAGTGCGGCGAATCAATGCCGGCGGGAGGCTTAGGCTGCGAGGATCTCCAGCCGACCGTTGACGAGGTCGCAATACGCGAGCGTTCCGGGCACGGGAGTCTCCGCTCCGAGGATATCGGACAAAACGATGACGGAACCGTTGACTCGAACGCCTGCGACGTTCTTCATGACGACGGTCTCACCGCCGTCCGCTGTTTTCAGGTATGCTGTTGATAGGCACATGGTGATACCTCCGGTTAATCCGGGACTCGCGGGAGTCCTCGGCAAGGTATTGTCAGAAATTTGTTGTAGTATGAGGATAACGACCGCCGCCGGTTTTTCACAGCCTCAATACAGTAACGGTGGGGAATGGATAGAATACGGCAAGGGAGACAGACGAAGTAATACACAAATTTATGACATTACCCCTCGGTAAGCCGCAACGCTTCCCGGGTACTCTCATCTTGAAGCGAACTGACGGCGCGGT
>JAITGH010000095.1 GCA_031280855.1 Oscillospiraceae bacterium
CCTGCGCGACGATATACTGATCCTCGATATCGGCGGTCATGAAGTTGATGGTTTGCGTGACGAACATGCCGTTTTCAGTCTTCTCGACTTTGATGTACGGCGCGATGATGAAGCCGTAATCGTTGACTTTGGCATAGCTGGCGAGATAGCTGATCAGTCCGATGTTCGGGCCTTCAGGCGTTTCGACGGGGCATAGCCGACCGTAGTGAGTGTAGTGGACGTCGCGCACGTCATAGTTAACGCGGTCGCGGCTTAGCCCGCCGGGTCCAAGCGCGGACATGCGCCGCTTGTGCGTCAGCGCCGCAAGCGGATTCGCCTGATCCATGAACTGCGACAGCGGACTGGAGCCGAAAAACTCCTTAATTGAGGCGGTCACCGGGCGGATATTGATAAGCGTCTGCGGAGTGACCATCGCGAGGTCTTGAAGCGTCATGCGCTCTCGGATAACGCGCTCCATCCGGGCGAAGCCGACTCTGAACTGGTTTTGCAGAAGCTCCCCGACGCTGCGCATACGGCGGTTTCCAAGGTGATCGATGTCGTCGACGTCGCCGACGCCGTGCGCGAGGCAGTTCAGGTAGTTCACCGCTCCGAACACGTCGTCGGGGATAACGTGCTTCGGGATCAGGTCGTCAATGCGATCGGTGAGCTTAAGCTTAAGCGCGTCGAGCCGCTCCGTATCGCTGTCGTAGTCGCCGTTGTTGATTTCGTCGAGGAACTTGCGCAGTACGACGAATCGCACCTTCTCGTTGAAGCCCATCGCTTCAAGTTCGTCGGAGCTGAACGGTACGAACCTTCCGATCTTGACCATGCCGTTGGAGAACACCTTGACGATTGAACCGGCGGCGTCGTGGACGTAGACGCACAGCACGCCTCTGGCTTCAATGTCGTCGCCCATGAGCTCCGTAACGCGCTCACCCGCCATCGCGATTATGTCGCCGGAGATAGGGTCGAGGACGTTCTCCGCGAGTTCGAACCCGCGAATGCGCCTGGACAGCGCGAGCTTCTTGTTGAACTTGTAGCGTCCGACGTTGGACAGGTCATAGCGGCGAGCCTCGAAGAAGAAGTTGTTGATAAGCAGTTCCGCGCTTTCGATTGTCGCGGGGTCGCCCGGGCGAAGCCGGTGGTAAATCTCCTGCAGAGCGTCCTCGCGGTCGCGGCAGGTGTCGCGCTCCAGCGTCGCGACGATGCGCTCGTCCTCGCCGAAGATCTGCTTGAGCTGCTCGGTAGTCGTTGCGCCGCCGGTCTCCGCCGCGATGGACAGGATCGCCCACGGACGCTCGTCCTTCTTAATCTCACCCCCGAACGCCCGAAGCAGCCATGTGACGGGCAGCTTGCGGTTCTTGTCGATGCGTGCGTGGAAGAGGTCGGACGCGTCGGTCTCGAACTCCAGCCATGCGCCGCGATAGGGTATGATGGTCGTGCCGTAGGTCGAGAGATTAGTCTTGTCTGTGCGCTTTTCGTAGTACATGCCGGGCGAGCGGATGATCTGGCTGACGACGACGCGCTCCGCGCCGTTGATGACGAAGGTCGCCTGCGGAGTCATGAGCGGGAAATCGCCCATGAAGATCTCCTGTTCCTTCAGCTCGTTGTTCTCCTTGTTACGTAGGCGAACGCTGACGCGGATAGGTGCGGCGAAGGTAGCGTCACGGGCGATGCACTCGTGAAGGCTGTACTTCGTTTTCGTTTCGTCCATCTGGAAGTCGATGAACGAAAGCTCGAGGTTCTGGGCGTAGTCGGAGATAGCGGAGACGTCCTTGAAGACTTCGTGCAGACCAGTTTCGAGGAACCACTTGTACGACTTCTGCTGGATGTCGAGCAGATGAGGCATCTCCATGATCTCGTCCTGCTTGGCGAAGCTTTTACGCAGTGTTCTTCCGTAATGCACGTCTTTGACTTTGAGCATAAATCCTCCTGTAAGCGAATGGACACGTCCGAAAGAGTTGTTATATTTTCTATTTGCTCTCTTGACAATCGTAATGAGATGATGTATAATGAATGGAACGCTTATGCGATCCCGCACTGGACAATAGCCTATTATACCACACTTTTTACGATTTGTCAAGTCTTTTTTTGAGATTTATGCAACTTTTTTATTCTGCCGTTTTTTGACAATTTCGGCACATAATCCCTAAGGAGGTTCTCAGTATGACTATCGGCGTAGACGTCGGCGGTACTCACATCCGAATCGGAACCCGAACGCACATAAAAGAGTTCGACACGCCCGGCGCGGATATCCCCGCACTTATCGCGGAGTTCATGCGGGAGCACGGCGGCGACGCCGTCGGCGTCGGCATCCCCGGTACGCTTGACCGCGATTGCAGAGTCGTACTGAATACTCCGAACATTCCCGCGCTTTCCGGCTGCAAGCTGGCCGACGAGATTGAGCGCGCCGCCGGGGTTCCATGCTTCCTCGAAAACGACACGATCATGCTGATGACCGGCGACCTGAATCGGCTGGAGATCTCACCGGACGGCGTGATTCTGGGCGTGTATATCGGCACGGGGCTTGGAAGCTGCGTTTTAATCGACGGTGCGCCGTACTGCGGGGTGAACGGGTTCGGCTCTGAACTCGGGCATATCCCGTTGTACGGGAAGTCGAGAAAATGCGGGTGCGGGAACTTCGGCTGCGCGGAGGCGTACGTAAGCGGCTCCTACTTACAGGCACTGCGAGCCGAAAAGTACCCGGCGACCTCGATCGTCGACCTCTTCACCGTTATGGACGAGCTTGACGAGTACGCGGACGCGCTCGCGGTTACCGTCGCGACAGCCGTGCAGCTGTTCGACCCGCGAGTGATCCTGATCGGCGGCGGAGTCGCCGCAATGCGCGGGTTCCCGCTGGACAAGTTCAAAGCGCTGCTCTACACGCATACGATGAAGCCGCTGCCGGCGGAGACGCTTAACGTCGTCACTTCCGCGTCGCGTCCGGAGACGATCCCGGCGGGAGTGCTCGGCGCAATCATACACGCGGAATCGAAGCTTGCCGCCTTGCGCACTTGACCCCGCATTACGAGACCGCAGACACGCGGATGATGCGGCAAGCGCTGGAGCTTGCCGCAGAGAGCGCGGTGGACGGAGAGATCCCGATCGGGTGCGTCATCGCGGACTCCGGCGGGCGAATCGTCGGGCGCGGGCGCAATCGGCGTGAGCGCAATCGAAACGCGCTCGCGCACGCTGAAATCGAGGCGATCGACTCCGCGTGCGCAACGCTTGGCGCGTGGCGGTTAGAGGGCTGCACGGCGTATGTAACGCTGGAGCCATGTCCGATGTGCGCGGGCGCGTTCCGCGCCGCCAGGATCGCGAGGGTTTGCTTCGGCGCGTCCAACACTAACCCGAACGCAGTCGGACCCGCGCCGACATTCGAGGGCGGACTGCTTGAAAACGAGTGCAAATCCGCGCTATCCGAGTTCTTCCGCACTCTCCGCTGACGATTGATCGTCCGAGCTGTCAACCATCGCCCAGAACTGCTTATCGTTAAGCTTCGGAAGATTTCGTGCGTGCTCCGGTCGGCGTACGAGCCCGCACGACGAGACGTAGCCGCAATATTGGCAGTCGGAACTGCGCTCGAGCGCGGCGTCCGGCTCCGTACGCCCCTCGCGAAGTGCGTCGCCGACCTCCGCAAGCCGATCGCCGACGAGACGCGCAAGCTTGCCAAGTTGCTCCAGCGTCGCGACGCCCTTAACCGTATCCTCGGAGACTTCGTCGAGGATTATCCCGCTGCCCTTAAGCCGAGCACGCTTCTTCACCTCGATCTCCTCGTCCGTACTGCTGCGCGGCATCGACAACATCACATCGCGTGCGGGAGTGTAATGCACACCCGCGGGCTTGATATTCTCGCCGCTTTCCGTCAGTGCGAACAGATAGATCAGCATCTGCATCCCAAGCCCGTAGTAAACGTCGCTGAGCGAGAACGCCGTCGCGCCGGTCTTGTAGTCCGCGACGCGCAGATACAGCGTGTCGCCAAGCTCCAGCGCGTCTACGCGGTCAATGATCCCGGAGATCGTCACGCCGCCGATGGCGGTTGGCTCCACGTGACGCTCAAACTCTCGCGGGACGAACTTGCTTAACTTCAGCTCCGCCGCGATGTAGTCGGTAAGATCGACGACTTCGTTCCGCAGCCGCTTGAATAGGTAGTCGAACCGGCCGCCGCGCATATTCGGCGGGATTCGCTCGTCCGCCAACTCCATCCGGCTCGTCATCCGGAGCACCCTCGAACGCATCACTCGAATGGTCCGACGAGGAGGGAGGTAAGCGATTTGTGGACGATGTGTGCCAGGCAGGCGATGTGGTGATCATCCTAACGCGGTTGCGCCGAGATGGGGAAAATGGAATGAACAGGGGCGTGGAGACAGCCGTGGGGCAGACAACAGGCATGATGTC
>JAITGH010000071.1 GCA_031280855.1 Oscillospiraceae bacterium
AGTTCCGGAGGAAACGCTATCATAATCTTCCCCGCAAGGTCATTGCGAACGCCAATCGTAATCAGGCGTCGCGCTTCTGCGCCACACCGTAATCCCAAGCGTTCAGAACCTTTTTTTGAATCGTGTAACCGGCATCAGCGAAAATGTCAAGAATTGTATTGTATGTACGCCCGCAGTCGTGTGTCAGCAACCCGCGAACATTCTCAAAGAGGAATGTCTTAGGGCGCAGCTTCTCCAAAAAGACGGCGAAGTGGTAAAAGAGCGTTCCACGAGCATCGTCAAGCCCAAGCCCCTTCCCCGCATACGAAAACGGCTGACAGGGTGCGCCGCCGGACAGCATATCCAACTCGCCGACGGGTATGCTCCACAACTCACACAAATCAAGCGGCGACACATTCGCCACGTCATCGTGAATAACGTTCCATGCGGGGCGGTTCACTTTAAGCGTTGCCGCCGCGTCTTTGTCAAACTCAATAAGGGCAAGGGTATGAAAGCCTGCACGCTCTACGCCAAGCGCAAGACCGCCCGCACCCGCAAACAATTCAATGGCGGTAAGGGGGTGCGTCTTACGGGTTCTGTTCGTTATCTGTCCGCCCATCGGCGTACCACCTTTCTTGTAGGATATAAAACTGTTAACTAACATTATAGTACAACCGAGAGGCAAGCGCAAGTGCAGATTTCAACTTTTTCTCATTTGTGACCGTCGAATTGTAAATTTTTCGCAAACAACCGCTCTATGTCCTTGACAACACCGTCGCCAACGGTACGGTGAAGGTGACAGGGATACGGGCGCACCGGCGTAACGTTGGTGTGCCTACTTTTTTCATAAAGTTTGCGGTCTAACCCCTCGTAAACAGGCTCATAAGCGTACATCAAAAAAACGGTTGCAAAGCTGGAAGCGATGTGTTATAATGAGGAAGAAGGGGAGAGATATGGCGAAGACGATAGCGTTATTTAACCAGAAGGGCGGGGTAGGTAAGACGACGACGGCGGTGAACCTGACGGCGGCGTTGAAGCGCGGTGGGCAGCGAGTCCTATTGGTCGACGTAGATCCGCAGGGGCACAGCGGCGCGGGACTGGGCGTTGACAAGGACGCGATTTCTCCCAACGCCTACCACCTCATTTTGGACGGGGTACCCGTGAAGCAAGTGATAGTCCCGACGAAGTTCGGCGACGTGATTACTTCCAATAAGGATCTCTTCGGCGCGGGCATACAGATGACGGAGCTTCCGCAGCGTGAGTTCATCCTTAAAGCAGCGCTCGAGCCTGTTCAATCCGACTATGACTACATACTGATCGACTGCCCCGCGCTGTTGGAGCTTCTCACGCTCAACGCGCTTTGCGCGGCGGACTCGCTGATTATCCCCGTACAGTGCGAGTACCTCGCGCTTGTCGGGCTAAGCGATCTGATGACGACGTTCAAAATGATCAAACGCGGGTTGAACCCGGAGCTGGAGATCGAGGGCGTCGTACTTACGATGTACGACGGGCGTACGAACCTTTCATCGCAGGTCGCGGCGGAGGTCAAGAAGTACTTCAAGGGCAAAGTCTTCAAAACGCCGATCCCGCGTAACATTCGTATCAGCGAGTCCCCGAGCCACTCGAAGCCCGCTGTGGAGTACGACACGTATTCCAAGGGTGCGCAAGCGTACTTTGAGCTTGCGAAAGAACTGCTGGAAAGGAACAAGTGACAGATGGCAAGTGAAAAGGGACTTGGAAGAGGGCTCGGCGCATTACTTGGCGAGGCTTCGCAATCCGCCGCCGTCGACTGCGTTTACCTGCCTATCGGCAAGGTCGAGTCCTGCGACGGTCAGCCGCGCAAGTACTTCGACGAGGACGCGCTTACCGAGCTTGCAGGCTCGATCTCCCAACACGGAATCATCCAGCCGCTGACCGTGCGGAAGCTCCATTCCGGTAACTATCAGATTATCGCCGGAGAGCGCAGGTGGAGGGCGGCGCGTATCGCAGGGCTGGACACCGTGCCCGCCAGAATCATGGAGGTCGACGACCGCACGGCGGCTCAGCTCGCCCTCGTTGAGAACCTCCAGCGCGAGGATCTCAACCCCATCGAAGAAGCCCGCGGGCTCCAATCACTCATCGACGACTTCCAACTGACTCAAGAGCAAGCGGCGGAAAGCGTCGGGAAGTCGCGCCCCGCCGTTACCAACGCGTTGCGGCTCCTATCGCTGCCCGACGAGGTTCAGCTCGAACTCGAGCAAGGGCGTATCTCCACCGGGCACGCCAAGGTGATTCTGTCGCTGCGGGAGCCGCGTCAGCAACTCGCACTGTTGAAGTCGATCATTGCGGATCGCCTTAGCGTACGTGAAACCGAGCAGGAGGCGAAGACGATCGCCAACCAAGTAAGCGATGACGACGTTTCCGTCGCGCTGCCCGACCCCGTCGCTAAAGGATTCCGCATGTACCTCAACGC
Organism: Oscillospiraceae bacterium; assembly: GCA_031280855.1. Lineage (GTDB taxonomy): Bacteria > Bacillota > Clostridia > Oscillospirales > Oscillospiraceae > JAISJH01. Next base: position 2,432 of record JAITGH010000071.1, read on the forward strand.
GATCGAAAAGAACCTCGAGGGCGAGATCGGGCGCAAGGTGCGAATCTCCGGCGACGGTTCCGTTGGGAAACTCACGCTCGAGTACTACTCCCGCGACGACCTCGACGCTCTCGTACGCTCGCTGGGGAGTAGTGGAACGGAGTAATTAGTGGTTCGCAAACCACGCGAGTGCTCCTCGTCCCCCGTAGCCCCCGTAACTAATTCCTATTTACTAAATTCCTAATAACTATACGAAGGAGTATTCCATGCTTGACATCAGATACTTGCGAGAGAACACCGCGGACGCGAAGCGGCGGCTGCTGGCGAAAGGTTGCGACGCGAGCGCGGAGATCGATCGTATCCTCGAGCTCTACGATTTGCGTCGAGCCGCCGCGACCTCCACCGACTCCAAGCGGAGCGAGCAGAACAAGGTCTCCAAGGAGATGCCGCAACTCAAGAAGCAAGGCACCGACGTCTCCGGCCTGCTTGAGAAAATGAAGGCGCTGTCCGACGAGATAAAGGCGGACGAGGCTCGGATTCGCGAGCTTGAATCGGAGTACTATTCTCTTATGCTTGGGCTGTACAACCTGCCCGACGAGGATCTCAAGCCCGGCGGCAAGGAGAATAACGAGCCGATTCGTACCTTCGGTTACCAAAAAGTGCTTGAATTCGAGCCGAAGCACCACGTCGATTTATGCACGAAGCTCGGGCTGATCGACTACGAACGAGGCACGAAGCTTGCAGGGAACGGGTTCTGGGTTTACAGAGGACTGGGCGCGAGGCTCGAGTGGGCGTTGCTCAACTACTTCATCGATACGCACATCGCCAACGGGTACGAGTTCACGCTGCTGCCGCTAATGCTGGAGTACGAGTGCGGAGTCACCGCAGGGCAGTTCCCGAAGTTCGCTGACGAGGTCTTCCAAATCGCGAACCCGACCGATGAGCGCGTCCACTATATGCTGCCCACTGCGGAAGCCGCGCTGGTCAACCTGCACCGCGGAGAGCTCCTAAGCGAGCGCGAGCTTCCGCGCAAGTATATCTCATACTCGCCGTGTTTCCGGCGTGAGGCGGGCTCGTACCGCGCATCGGAGCGCGGTATGGTGCGCGGTCACCAGTTCAACAAGGTAGAGATGTTCCAATTCACCACGCCGGAGAGCTCTGACGCCGCGTTTGACGAGCTTGTAACTCACGCGGAGAATCTGGTGCAAGGGCTGGGACTGCACTTCCGCACGGTTAAACTCGCCGCCGGTGATTGCTCCGCCGCCATGGCGCGAACCTACGACATCGAGGTTCGACTGCCGTCGCTCGACGGGTTCATCGAGGTCTCCAGCGTCTCCAACAGCCGCGACTATCCGGCGCGGCGCGGTGCCATCCGATTCCGGCGCGATCCCGACAATAAGATCGATCTTGTCCACACGCTCAACGGTTCCGGGCTTGCGACCTCCCGCATCTTCCCCGCGATTGTCGAGCAATACCAGCAAGCGGACGGCTCGGTCGTGGTGCCGGAGGTCTTGCGCCGTTACCTCGGCGGCTTGGAAGTCATCTCGTGAAGACGACGGTTACGGCGGTCGTCGCGACGGTTGTCGCGCTCCTGCTCGGGATCGGGTTCCGCTACACGTTCAAAGTCGCCAACGGCGGCGACTTCGAGACGAACGTCGTCGAGGATCTCCAGCTGAACATGTCGCACGCACGCGATCTCTTCTTAGAGCATAATGAGACGTTCCAAACCATCGCGATGTACCTGTATGACAAGCCCGGCACGCGGTTCATGCGCGATTTCAGTTCCGAGGACTTCGCCGACTATGACCCCGGAGACATCACAGACGAGCCGGAGTTCCAAATCGCACTTAATAAGGCGTTCGCCGCCGGCGACGACTCCGCAAGGCTTTTCAACATCGCGGCGACCACGAGGGGCGTGTACTTCTACACGAACTACTCCCGCACTTGCGTCGTCGGCTTCGTCCATGAGAACGTCATCGGCAACACCGAAGACTATGAAACGCTGGAGATTAACGAGAATTGGAAGCTCTTCTTCCGAACGTTCGAATAGCCTTCGACGCGTACGCGGAGTTCCTTCGAAAGTCGAACGAGCGGCTCAACCTGACCGCCGTCCCGGACGCGGAGACGTACTCGCGCCACTTTGAGGACAGCCTCGCGCTGTTGCGATTCGCCGACTTCAAGGGTAAGCGCGTGATCGACATCGGCAGTGGAGCAGGATTCCCGGGAGTCCCGCTGAAACTCGCGGAGCCGTCCATCGCGCTCACGCTGGTTGATGCGTCGCGTAAGCGCGTCGAGTTTCTCCGTGAGCTTGCCGCGCTGTTGCGTATCGACGCGACTATCTTACACGCCCGCGCCGAGGAACTCGCACTGCCGGTAGGCAGGGTGCAGCGTGACGCTGCACCCACGTTAGACTTTGCAACTGACGGGCTAAGCGGTCAGCGTGACGCTGCACCCACGTTTGGTGCGGTGTCCTACGGAGAGAATCTCTCGTCCAACGCCCCCGACTCCTCACTCCCGAAACCTGACTCCTGCCGCGAGCACTACGACATCGCAGTCTCAAGGGCGGTCGCGAGAATGAGCGTGCTCGCGGAGCTGTGCCTCCCGTTCGTTCAAGTCGGCGGACTATTGCTCGCGCTCAAAGGCTCGAACGCGGACGCAGAGCTTGCCGACGCTGACGCGTTGATTGAGTCGCTCGGCGGCTCCGTCCAATCGTGCGAACGCTATGAGCGCGGAGCCGTTGTCGTCGTGCGCAAGCTTCGACCCACGGACTCGCGCTACCCTCGTACCTGGAAGCAAATCTCGAGAGGGTCACGAGAAGGTACGATTTGACGCGTTATTGAGTTACGCAAACTTTTTGTAACCTTTTCACGCGCTCGCGAATAGTATGCGTTACGATTAAGAGTAAGGAGGGCGAGCGAGTGAAGCGCAAGAGCTGTACGAGGCACAGTCCCGCAAAACCGCTTGGGATCGCGCTGTTAGGAACGGGGACGTTTATTCTCGCGGTAGTGTTTCTGCCGCCGGGAGTATGGGTTATCGTGACGGCAGCGGCATTAATCGGCGGCGGCGTCGCCGTGCTCAAAAAGAAGTAATGTCATAAATTGGGAGGTACATAGCCGTGAAAGTGATCGTAATCAAGCCACCGAAGTTGCTGGCGGCGATTCTGCGCAGACTCTACAGACAACAGCTTGTCGCGGGGACAAGTGACAGGGATTAGCGGGCAGACGACAGGGCGAGGAGACTCTCACTGCCGCAGGGACTAATATGGATCCGGCGTCACGCCGGGTGACGCTTTTTCAGAATATTGGGAGCCTTAAGGGCTCCCAAGATTCCCTCTGTGAAAGGTAGGGACGAAAATGTAAAAGTTTTTGTCAAACTTTTTTCAAAAAGTTTGTCCCACGTAAACATATATACATTGTCAGAACCCTCGTAACCCTACTCGTACAGTCCGGTAGAGTACTGCACGTTATACAGCCGAGCGTACGCGCCGCCGGGGATCGCCATTAGCCGGTCATGAGTTCCGCTTTCCACGACCTCACCGTTATCCACGACCATGATCTTATCCGCGTTACGAATTGTCGAGAGTCTGTGAGCGATGACGAAGCTGGTGCGATCCTTCATGAGGTTCAGCATTGCCTCTTGGATTCGAAGCTCGGTTCGAGTATCCACGCTGCTTGTCGCCTCGTCAAGTATAAGCACTTGCGGATCTGCGAGTATCGCTCTCGCGATTGCCAACAGCTGACGCTGACCTTGGCTGATATTGCCGCCGTCATCGCTCAGCACGGTATCGTAGCCTTTCGGGAGGTGCGAGATGAAGCCGTGAGCGTTCGCCATACGGGCGGCGCGTTCCACGTCTGCGTCGGAGGCGTTCAGCGCGCCGTACCGTA